>NZ_JANSIA010000005.1:0-61847 GCF_047461835.1 Synechococcus sp. R60.1
GTTCTATTGTGACTTCCGCATTCCTCCCGGCACTGACCCTACGGGTACAGTGCGGGGCTCCTGCGATTTCTAGCTGACCAACTTTTCGCTCAATCAATCAGGGGGTAGGATCAGTCTACAGTTGCCATTCTTTAGGGATCCCTTCCGATGTTGAGCTGGTATCGTTCTTGCGCATCTCCTCGCCGTTGGGGATCCCGTTTGGCTCTGGCTCTGGTGGCATTGGGGTTGGCCGGCGGCTGTCGGCTGCTGGATCGGGTGGGAGAGAGAGGCTTGCCGGTGGGATCTGCGCTGACCCGTTCTGCTCTGTGGAGAGGCAGCCAAACCGTGACGGGAGCGCTGGAGGCGGGAGATCAAGTCAGTCGCCAGTACGGCAGCTTTTGGGATGGGATCCCCGTCACCGCTGAGCCGGGACAGATTTTGATTGCGGCCCTAGAGAGCGAAGATTTTGATGCTTATCTGGAGCTGGTGGACGGTCAAGGGCGGGTGATTGGCTTTGACGATGACTCTGGCCTGGATGTGAATGCCCTGTTGGCAGTGCGTCTGCCGGAGGGAGGCACCTACACCTTGCGGGCCACCAGCTTTGAGCCGGAATCCACCGGCAACTACCGGCTCACCTATATCCTCACCCAGGTAGATTGGCAGGAAAGCCTATCGGGCCGTCTGCAGGAGGGATCCCTTCAGCATCCCGAGGATGGCAGTTGGATGGACGAATATCCCATTGCCGCCCGCGCCGGCCAGATCCTGATCGCTTCCATGACCAGCTCCGATTTCGATGCCTTTTTGCAGCTGCTGGATCCCAGTGGAGAAGTCAGGGCTTGGGATGATGACCAAGGGGGTGGAACCGATGCTCTGATGATTGCCTTTCTGCCCCGCACCGGCACTTATACCCTGCGGGCCAACACCCATAAGCCACGAGAAGAAGGAGCCTATAGGTTACAGTACGCCTTGCGCTAGCCCCTGCTCGCCCAGATTCCCTGTCTTACAGCTTGGATAAGGGGGCTTGTGAACCTTCTGATGCTGATGTCGAGATTTTGACAGGAATCATCGTTTTTTAACGCCTAATGTTGATATATGTCAGGAGTTGCCAGTTTACCTTCCTAAGATCCTCACAAAGCCAGAAGGGGCACTGCTTGCTGAGCTTTGTGGGAAAGCATAACATCTTATCCTAAGTTGTGACGGAGTTGAAATATTGTCCTCGGGGATGAGGTCTTTTTTCTAGAATCGAATCGATGGCCTAGACCATTCTTTTGCAGTTCAGCCCCTATCTCCACAAAATGGATGCCATGACTCCTGAAATGGTACGCCAGTTTTGGTCTTTGGTCAGCGAGATTGGCAGGCCAGATTGGCTCACAAAGCGTGACGATGACTTGGTGAACCTGCTTCTGAGCGCCTGTCAGAAAAAACACGCCCTCAGCAGTGTCGATGCCTCAATTCTCAATCGCTACATCAGCATTCGCTTGCCCTTGATTCGCGATATCCTCGTGGATTAAACCTAGAGAGGACAAGGTTTTCCCATCATGCTGGCCGCACAAATCACCTTGCTGGTCTACGGGGCACTGCTTTTGGTGGGCGGAGCAATCGGCTATAGCAAAGGCAAAAGCTCCAAGTCTCTCATCGGGGGGCTGGTTGGGGCCGCCCTCAGCGGAGTCAGCTATGGGCTGCTGGGGGTGGATCCCCGCTGGGGGCTGGGCTTGGGCCTGGGGACGACAGTGCTGGGATCTATCGTATTCGCCCTGCGCTACCGCAAAACCCGAACGTTAATGCCTGCCGGCTTGATGTTCATCCTCAGCTTGGGAGCAGCTGTCCTTCTGGGACTTAGCTTTGGAGCGGCCTAGGCGACTTCTGGTTGCGCCGGTGGGGTGAAGTTTGTTGAACATTCGATTAGTCAATTTCGATGTAGTCAATTTTCAGCTCTCGGCCCGAGCGAATCTCTTCCATCGGGGATCCGCAGTTGGGGCAAGCATAGCGCCGGCCTATTTCTGGCTTGTATTCTTGGCCGCAGGGATGGCAATAGGCAATGAGCGGCGTTTCCCGGATGACCAACTGGGATCCCTGTAGGAAAGTACCCTGGGTTTGTGCGGCATAGGCAAAGGTTAGGCTGGCCGGCTCTACACAGGTGAACTGTCCTACCACCAGGTGCACCCGAGCGATCTGAGGCTGTCCCGGCTGACTTTGCCACCAGTCACGTAGTGTTTGGATCAAGGCGCGGGTCATGTCGGTCTCGTGCATCTCTTACCTCCAGTCGCCGGCCATTTCTGGCGTCGCCTCCGGGTGGATGTAGGCGGGCTTTTCTCGGCGCGGCAGTTGCCCAGATACCACCAAATGCGCCAGCGTATCGCAAATAACTCGGGTGGCCATTAGAGCTGTGATATCGCTAATGTCGTAGGGGGGAGAGACTTCCACCACCTCCAGGCCACAGATCGGTGCTTCCCGCACAATGCGCTTGAGCAAGTAGAGCGCTTCCCGCGGCAGCAGCCCACCCGGCTCTGGCCAGCCTGTACCGGGTACAAAGCCGGCATCGATGCAGTCGATATCGAAGCTGATGTACACACAATCGGTGCCGTCTAGGGCTTTTTCGAGGGCGAAATCGGCGGCTGCATCCAAGCCCATTTCGGTGATGTCGGTAACGGTGAGGATGTGGGTGGCCCGCTCCCGGCACACCTTCACCCCTTGCCGTGGCACTTGCCAGCCACCAATGCCCAGTTGCACCAGGTTGTGGGCCGGTGCGTTGCGGATGTTGGTGGCATGAAACCAAGGCTAAGCCTCGACTCATTGTTGCCAGCCGGATAGGGAAAGCCTCGCTTCTTTGGCCAAAGCCGCTTGGGCTTCGGTGGAAAAGCCGTTATTTGCGTTCGATTCGGTGGTCATGGCTGGGATCCCCCGTTAGGTGGTGTATTCGGCGTTGATGCGCACGTAATCGTAGCTGAGATCGCAGCCCCAGGCCACGCCCTGGCCGGATCCCTGATGGAGATCCACGGTAAAGGTCACCGGATCCCCTTTCAAGTACTCAGAGGCTGCCTTGCGATCGAAAGCCAGGGGCATTCCCGCCTGCATGAGCAGAAAATCCCCCAGACGGATATCCAACCGGCGGCTGTCGAAGGGGATCCCGGCCCGTCCGGCGGCGGCTGCCACCCGTCCCCAGTTGGGATCGTTGCCAAAAGCTGCCGCCTTCACCAAGGGAGAGCTGGCGATCACACGGGCCATATGCCGGGCTGCCCCATCATCCACAGCCCCACACACCCGAATTTCCAGCAGCTTGGTAGCTCCTTCCCCATCGCGGGCAATGGCCTTGGCCAGATGAATGCAAACTTGGTTGACCATCTCCGCCAAAGTCTGGGCAGCTTCTGTGCCGGCTTGCAGGGTTGGGATCCCACTTTGGCCGTTGGCCAGGGCCAAGAGCATGTCGTTGGTGCTGGTATCCCCATCCACCGTGATTTGGTTAAAGCTGAGGTCGGCAGCTTGCTTGAGGATCTGCTGCCACAGGCGGGGATCCACAGCCGCGTCGCAGGTTAAAAAAGCCAGCATCGTGGCCAAGTTGGGGTGGATCATGCCGGATCCCTTGGCAATGCCCCCGACCCTGACGGTGTACCCGTCGATCTCAGCTTGCAGGGCAACGCTTTTGGTCACCAAGTCGGTGGTGATGATGGCGCGGGCGGCGCTCTCCCCCCCCTCTGGAGAGAGGCTGTCGATAAGGCCAGGCAGGGCTGCTTGGATTTTCGGCATTTCCAGTTGTCGCCCGATGACCCCTGTGGAGGCCGTGAGCACCTGATGGGCCGGGATCCCCAACCGTTCTGCCACCCAGAGGGCCAGTTGGGCGTTGTTGCGCTCTCCTTCTTCTCCGGTACAGGCGTTGGCTTGCCCGGCATTGCAGAGGATGGCCCGCACCGGCTGCTGTTGGGCGAGGATCCCTTGGTTGTAGGTAACACAGGCTGCTTTGACCTGATTGGTGGTAAAAACGCCTGCCCCAACCGCATCGCACTCGGAAACGATCAAAGCCAGATCCGCAGCTCCTGAGGGCTTGAGGCCAGCGGCCACTCCAGCGGCTCGAAATCCTCGCGGGGCAGTAACGGCGCCTTCAACCGGTCTAAATTGGGATCCCATGTGTTCCTTGGCCAGAGGGTGGTCGGCAACATCATACCGACTTGCTGCTCCGATTTGGGTCATCGCAAGCTTTCCGTGAGAAACTCTCTGGAAACCGGTTCTGAGGGAAAGAGTTGTAGTTACGCCTACCAAGCAGAGGCGGCAGAGAGGGTTATTTTGAAAGTGTGTGCTTCCTCTGCTCCGGGAATTGCCAGCCATGCCCACCCCTGTCATTACCCTCAACCATGTCAGCAAGGTCTATTCCAATGGCACGGTGGCTTTGCAGGACATGAATATGACCATCCAAGAAGGGCAGTTCGTTAGCTTGGTGGGGCCATCCGGCTGTGGGAAAAGCACAGTGCTACGGTTGGTGGCAGGTCTGGGGCATCTGACCACAGGCTCTATCGAATGGGGGCAAAATCTTGAGAAGGATGCTCCCCAAGGGGAACCCAAGTTGGCCTTTGTGTTTCAGGAACCGGCCCTTATGCCTTGGGCGACGGTGATGGACAATGTGGGGCTACCCTTAAAGTTGGCAGGTGAGCCCAAGCCAAAAGCCAATCGAGATGTCTTGGAAGCTCTGCAACTGGTGGGCCTGCGGGGGTTTGAGCGCAGTTTTCCCCGCGAGCTATCGGGCGGCATGCGCATGCGGGTTTCCATTGCTCGCGCCCTGGTAACCAAGCCCCAAGTGTTGCTGATGGATGAACCCTTCGGAGCTTTGGATGAAATCACCCGCAGCAAGTTGAACAGCGATCTGTTGGAGCTGTGGCAAGAAAAGCGCTGGACGGTGATCTTTGTTACCCACAACATTTACGAGGCCGTCTACCTGTCCAACCGCGTGGTGGTGATGGCGGCTCGCCCAGGGCGGGTGATAGCCGATATTCCCATCGATGCGCCCTATCCCCGCTCGGAAGACTTTCGCACCTCTTCCCTTTACAACAACTACTGCCGTGAAGTGTCGGCCCGTCTGCACGAGGCCATGCACGGCTCAGCTCAGGATCCCCCCTATTTGCGCCCCCTCTCTGCCGGACGTTTGCGCTGATGGGATCCCTTGCTTGACAGTGCTCCCTTGACTCTCTATTGCGTATCTCAACTTCACGATATGTTCGACCCGTTTGTCCACCTTCTCGAGCCATGGCGCCGTTGGCTGGGATCCGTTGTTGGCTTGGGGGAGAGCTGGCCTCTCCATTGGCCAGATTGGTCTCTGCCCAAGCTGACCGGCGCAGTTGGAGAAAAACTCGGATCCCAACCCACGGATGAGGCAGACATACCGAGTGCCGGCTCAGGGGTGCCTGCAAAGGGGTTGAATCTGGGCCGTTGGTTCAACCTGGAAGTGATTGCCCCCCTTATCGTCGGGATCCTCTTCTTGGTGGGCTGGGAAGTGGCGGTGCGGGTAACGGGAGTGCCCCACTACCTCTTGCCGGGGCCGATTTTGGTGGTGCAAACCCTCATCCGCGACTGGGGAACGCTTTTTCCTTCCCTGTTGATCACTGTGCAAATTACGGTGGTGGCCTTTTTGGCTGCCACAGTGTCGGGGCTTTTGGTCTCGATTGTGTTCACCCAGAGCAAATGGATCGAGCGCAGCTTTTTCCCTTATGCGGTGATTTTACAGACGATGCCCATTGTCTCCATCGCCCCGCTGATCATCATTTGGCTGCGCAACAACACCTTTGCTGCGATGGTGGTGTGCGCCTGGATTGTGGCTTTTTTCCCGATTCTTTCCAACACCACTCTGGGGCTGAACAGCGTCGATCACAACCTGCTCAACCTGTTCCAACTGTACAAGGCCAACCGCTGGCAAACGTTGATCTACTTGCGGCTACCCAGTGCCATGCCCTATTTCATGGGGGGCCTGCGCATCAGCGGTGGCCTCTCTTTGATTGGGGCGGTGGTGGCGGAGTTTGTCGCTGGTACTGGCGGGCAGCGGGCCGGGATCGCCTACCAGATCTTGATCTCCAGCTTCAACCTGCAGGTGCCCCGCATGTTTGCGGCCTTGATCTTGGTCACCGGCTTGGGGATCCTGATCTTTATTTCCTTAAGTGCTCTATCCGACAGGGTGTTGGGCAAGTGGCATGAGAGCGCTGTGCGCCGAGAGAACTGAAAAATTGAACTTTGGTGAAAATTAGGGCCCCCTCTCTAACATTTAGGGTCATTTGGATTCAAACTAGGACGCTGCACCCACCCCTAAAACGTTGAACGCACGCGGCCAAAGGCTTTTCTCAATAGCTCAGGCGCCTCACTCTAACCTGAAACGACTAAGTGCCTTGAATAGGAGCAGGTGGAAGGCGTCTTCTGGAAAAGTCCAGAGATATCGCTGCGCTTGCTGTCGGCGGCTATCTCAGATGCTATTTTTGGGTTGCTATCGGAGGGGGATGAACTCAGTGCGGCCAATGATTTGCTGGCCTTGATCCGAGAGCGCGTAGTTGATGAAATCGGCCACCACAGGGCTGGTTCTTTGAGGTGCCACCAAAAACACAGTCCGCGCCAAGGGGTAGCTGCCCCTCTGGATGGCCTCACGGGTGGGCATCTGGCCGTCGATGGGCACAATCCGCACCGTTTGCTGGTTTTGCACCTGATCGACAGTGCTGTAGGTGATGCCATCTTCTCCCAAAGCCCGCAGCAGCGGGGTGGTGACATCTTCTGTGGCGGTGGTGAAGTAGGGAGGGTTATCGGGAGCAAAGGGCGACCCCAATAACACCAGCTCTTGGAAAACGCTGTAGGTGCCGCTCTGGGGGGCGCGATTGAGGACCCGAATCCGCCGATCCGGGCCGCCCACCTGGCTCCAATTGGTGATCCGACCCTGGAAGATATCGGCCAATTGCTGCAGCGTCAGTCCTCCTTTGTAGGGGTTGTTCACCCCCACCGCCACCGCCAGGGCATCTTTGGCCACCGGGATCGCCTGTAGACCCGCCTGCACTTCGCTGGCATTGAGGGGGCGGGAGCTAGCGGCCATCTGGATGCGACCTTCCATCAGGGCCTTCAGGCCGGCATTGGATCCATTGGGCTTGCCATCCGGGATCCCATAGGCGAGGGGAATGCCGGGGTTGCGCTGGGTGTAGCCTCCCTTCAGGGCCAAGACGAGCCGGATCATCGTGACGCTGCCATCCATCTGGAGCACTGCTGGGTTGGGCAGAGAAGTATCCAGATTAACGGCGTTGGCGGGCGGATTGGGCGCTTGAGCCTGAGGGGGGTTGGGCGCTGTTGGGGCTTGGGGCTGGGCGACCGGGATCCCTGCTTGGGTGGGAGTGGAGCGATTGAGCAGCGAGTCCAACAGGCCGGAACGATAGGCATACCAGCCGCCGCCTCCCAGTATCGCGAACAAAAGAATGTAAACGATTGGAGGTGGGCCGGAAGGTCGTGCAGTCATGGGATCCCCCCTAAAGAAAATTCACGATCCAGACTTTTGAGACTTCCCCCTCTGTTGTATCAGCTATCCGCGCAGATTGGGTGAGCAGCAGGTTAAGGTGCATCTATCCGCCCATGGCCGCCTCTCGTCCCACCTCGCGCAGCTCGATCACATCCGCACGGGGATCCGCCTGCACAACTTCCAACTCGATCCAAGCCCCCAGAGGAATCTGGCGTTCTAGGCGCACCGGCACCCGAAAGGCAATCTCATCCAGCATGGCCAACACCAAGTTTTCCTGCTCGCGCAGGTAGCCCAAGACCAGAGCCCGCCAAATTTGCCCCGGTCGCAGGCGCAGGTATTCGATGCTCCAATAGCGCTTGGATTTCCGCTCCACCTGGTTGGCCTCAGCGGTGCCCGGCTCAATCCCCAGCAGCAGCTGCTGCACATCCGCCTCCGTCAACGGCAAGGGATCCCCGCGCAAAAAGGCCTTGATCTGGTAGTGGGCCACCAAGTCCAGGTAGCGCCGAATCGGGGAGGTAACCTGACAGTAGGCATCGAGACCCAGCCCTGTATGTCGCCCCGGCTGGGTGGCTACTTCCGCCCGCGATAGACAGCGCATGATGGCAAAAGACCGAACTGGCCCCTGGGGATACCTATCCAGCACTTCGGGAGGAGGTAAGTCGGGAGCCGGCTGCAGACGATAGGGCACCGGGATCCCATTTTGGCTGGCGAAGCGAGCCGCCACCTCGCCGGTGAGCACCATCATTTCCGCCACCATCTGCCGCGCAGGAGTATCCTCGATTACCCGGAGGTGGGGGATCTCGTCGATGACCTTGATATCTTGCTCGGGCAAGCCAATTTGGATTGCCCCTTGAGCCATCCGCCAGGCATAACGCCACTGGGCTGCCCGGGCAATGGCTGTCAGTTGGGCCTCTGCCCCCAACTCCAACATTTCATCGGCATCTTCGTAGGTGAGGCGGTAGGTGACTTTGATCTGGCTGAGGCAAATTTCGGAATCCCGGATCTGGCCGTCGGATCCCAGTAGAATGCCAAAGCTAAGGGCAGGCCGCACCTCTCCCTGCACCAAGCTCATCGGGCCGGTGGACAACTCCGGTGGGAACATCGGGATCACCCGCTCCGGCAAATAGACACTGGTGCCACGCTTGCGGGCTTCCAAATCGAGGGGATCCCCCCACTGCACCCAACAACTGGGATCGGCAATGTGGATCCAGAGCTTCACCGCGTCATCCGACCAGAACTCGACGCTGAGGGCATCGTCAATGTCGCGGGTGCTGGCATCATCGATGGTGTAGGTGTGGAGGTGGGTGAGATCCTGCCGCAGGTGGGGATCCCAGAAAGAGGGAGGCTGGCTGAGCAGGGCTTGGGTGTATCGCTCCACCGCCTTCGGGAACTGGGTTGGGATCCCGGTGAGGCGCAGGGCCAGGTTCTCGTGGCGGCTCCACAGGCCCAGGGCCACCAAAGCTTCAAAAGCCCCCTGCGGAGTGTCAGGAAACCCCATCAGCTCCAGCAGTTGCGAGGCCCGTTCCCGATCCGACGGGTTGAGATTGGAAGAGAGATCCTCGTGGCTGCGAATGGCTGCCGCCGCTCCCTGTAAGGCCAGGCGTTCCAGCACCTCCAGGCGGGCCCGCTCGGCAGGAGTCCAGGGATACCCTTGGCCGGGATGAGCCAGAGCCTCCCGCAGATGGGCCTCAAACTCTGCTTGTTCCTGCTGCCGTTGTTGGGCGACGGCCATTTGATGGAGGATCTCCTTCACCTGAGCCGGAGTGCGGGGTTCGTAGCTTTCCCCCTTTTGCTTGAAGTAGGTGCGATCCTCGCTCAAGAGGCGATAGGCGGCATAGGTAGAGACCGGAGAATCATCAGAAAACAACAGCCGAGCCATCTCCGCCAAGCTCAGGGGCTGACGCTCCTCCTGCACCAGTTCCCAGGCCAACGCCAAACTTTCGGGATCCAACTTTGCCTGCACCGCCTGCCAAAAGCCGGGAATGTCGGAAGCCGTGAAGCTGGATCCCCCGTTCAAAGCAAAGGTAATCTGGCGAGGGTGAACACTATGAACCTGCCCAGAAGGCACCCCCAGCAGTAGGTTCTTCTTACCCTCAGTGCCCTGAACCACTGCCAACACACGGTCGTTATTGTAACGAAACTCCACCAGTGTGCCCTTTTCCACCCGTTCTCCTTATGTCGGCTGTCGTCAGATTGCAGGCTCTCTTCCATTCTCCACCAGCTCTGTCCGCCTGCCTACCTGGAAACCCCAGCCAGAAGACATACGGGCACTTGAATAGGTAGCAGATGTTAGATATATCGGTACTTAAGCATATAGGTATGTGATATATAGACACACGAGATACAAATTTTTGGGTAGATTGCGGTTATGTGTTGGGCACTGCGATTTCAGAGCAGAGGCCAGCTCTGCCAGGCTTGTGGGATAGGGTTACCAGCCAGGGCTCCTAAATTCCGTAGAGATACTGTTGCCAGCATTTCGCAAGTGAATACTTCCACTTCTTCCATGTGTGATATCCTAGAGACTAGAGGTAGGGCACAGTTACCATAGGCTGCTCCCCAATTGAGCAAGCAAAAGGGTGGTACTCAAGAGTCGTTTCCCTACAGTGAAAGTCACGGAAACAGGGGTTCTGTATTTCTTCACCTAAAACTTTTTAGCTTAGCGCTCAAAAGGTAAACCGTGGACAACCCAAAGCGACTGTTGCTCATCGACGACGATCCGAACTTGATCCTGCTGGCCAAGGACTACCTAGAGTTTCGCGGTTATGAGGTGGTGGCGGCGAGCAACGGTCTGGAGGGGTTGGAAGCGATGCGTCATTTCACTCCAGACCTGATCATCTGCGATGTGATGATGCCGGAGATGGATGGCTACACCTTTGTGGAAACCATTCGCTCCAACAGTGCTACAGACTGGATACCTGTGATTTTTCTGTCGGCGCGTGGGCAAACGGCAGACCGGGTGCGCGGCCTGACCACAGGGGCAGATGTTTACATGGTCAAGCCCTTTGAGCCGGAAGAATTGGTGGCGCAGGTGGAATCTTCTCTCAGACATACCGAGCGCCTGTTACAAGTGCAGAATGTGGGCATTCAGCCGGTCATAAAACTGGATCGGGAAATTGAACTTACGCCAACGGAAACCAAGGTGATCCAGTACGTGGCCAGGGGCCTGTCCAACCGCGAGATTGCCGAAGTTCTTGGGGTGAGCCAGCGCACCGTTGAAAGCCACGTCAGCAACATGCTGGGCAAAACCGGCCTGCACAACCGCACAGAACTGGCCCGCTGGGCGATAGAAAGTGGTCTGGGCAAAAAACCGTTGTAATTCCCGCCACCCCTTTCAACGGCTGGAGAACTCTATCTCCTCGGCGCGATTGGAGATAGAGTAGTGATCGCACTTGAAGGGCAAGGTAACTGGGGTGGGCAAGTCTTTTCAAAAATTGGCGGGGGAGGATCTGCTGGCCTTGCCCCAACGTACATTGGCCGCCGATTTTCACTGCGTTACCCAAAAACTGGGTCTAAAGCCCCGTCCTTCCAGGACAGTTTTTGCCCTGTTGTTGTCATTTTAAACAGGAATGAAACATTTCCGTTGCATTGCTTCCTAGCTCCTTTCTCCCTCTGGGACAGGATCTAAAGGTGATTGTGGAAGCGGCGTGGAACGTTTGGGCAGCAGCGGGGGTGTCTCAATCTAGTTTGAAATGACTATAGACCTGCAATGATATAGACCTGCAATGAAATAAACCCATGCTGGTCAGGGAAGCCAAACTCCTCAACGCCGCTCCAGCGCCATACCAAGCCTTGGATGAGGCCCTGCCCAGTTTGTCCGCAACCAATGCTTGCGTCACTGGATGGATGAGCGTGGTGTCAACAAAGCTGCCTTGTACTCCCGATGCAATGTTAACTTGGCAACTGGGATGGGTTTCCCCGCAAGGCTTCCAGGAAGGCAAATACTGCAGGCGGATGCAGCGCAGAGGCCAGAACAGCAGCTCCAATCACCCGCTCCAGTGGGATCGGCAGCCGACGGATCTGGATCCCTTCGGGAATGGGAATGGCGGCCAAGCGGGGCAAGATGGCAGCCCCCAGACCCTGTGCCACCATGTTCACAATGGTGGAGTCTTCCTTCACCAAGTAGGCCACCTTGAGGGTTTGGTGAGCGGCTTCCCAGTGGTTCCGCACCGCGGTGGTGCATTCGGCGTAGTTGTAGAGAATGTAGGAAAAACGGGAAAGATCCTCCCAGGTCAGGGTTTCCGGCAGGGGCCCAAAACTCAGCGGAACCAACACAATGAACTCATCGCGGGCAATCTCCCACGTCTGTAGATCCTCACCAGCCCGCGGCAGAGGCAATAGACCAATATCCACCTGGCCCGATCGCAACAGATGTTCAACAGTGGCCGGATCTTCCTCTGTAAGGGTGAGGGTAATCTGGGGAAATTGTTGGCGGAAGCGGGCGATCACCGGCGGCAGCAAATGGGTTGCAGCACTGCGAAAAGCGGCAACTCGCACATTTCCCCCCCGCAACCCTTTTTCCAGGTTGGCCTCATAATCCATTTGTTCCCGCAGTTGCAGCATTTTGCGAACATGGCGCAGCAGTCGCTCCCCCACCGGGGTTAGGCGCGCCCCAAAGCGACCGCGCACCAACAGGGTCACCCCCAGTTCTTCCTCCAGGCTGGCAATGGCCCGGCTCACCGCCGACTGGGAAATGTGCAATTGCAGAGCGGCATCGCTGAAATTCCCTCGCTCCACCACAGCCACCAGGGTTTGCAGTTGTGAGATGTTCATGGATCCCATCTATTCGATCTGCGCATAGATGTGATGCTATCTCAGGTTTGAACCCTCCGCCGCGCCTGACTAAACTACGACATAGCTTCCCCTTCACACTGCGAAACAGCGGGAAACAGTGTGAAAACCTCTTTATCTTCCTGTCGTTGGTCAAGTGTCCCTATGTCGAGATCCATGTTTGCCCTGCTGCCATTCCATCAATTTCGAGATACTCCCGGCGTGCGTTTTTTTGACATCACGGTTGCGCGATCCAACGCCCGCGATTTGGTTTACCACGATGGGCCGGCCATCAGTCCCCCCAATAATCCGCAGGGCTATTGGCAGTTTTATATGCATCCACACCAAGAGGACAACCTACTGGCTCTATGGGGCGGACGGACGTTTTACCTGGTGAATTTTAGCTGGAGGGATCCCTTCCATATTGTGCGCCTGGAAGCGAACCGAGGCATTTTGCGCATTCCTCCCGGCACTTTTCACCGTTCCGTCTCCGATCCAGAGGGATCCATCGTATTGAACCAGGCGGTGCGCGACGAAAAAGCCATCTTGGAAAAAGAATTTCGCATCTACGACAGCAGCCGCATCCCCCGATTGCTGCAGGTGACCTCGGCGCCTGCACCTTTGCCCCGCATTTGTGCCTGAGTACAGTTAACCCATGCCCCCCCGCGAGTCAATCAGGGCTCGCAATCGGGCAGCAGCCTGTGTGAGCTGTGCCGAGGGAATGGACACTGTGGGGTCGAAGGGATGCCCTGGTGGGTTGGCTGTGGCCAGAGGCTCAGCCCTCTTTGGGGATCCCTGCAGGTGAAAACTGAAGCTAGAGTAAAGATGGGTGCTGGGGGATCGACCAATGCTCTCTCTGGAGCGCAAGGGCATAGCGGATAGCTCGCTCAATTTGGCGGAGTACATCGACCATACTCTGCTGTTGCCGATGGTTACTCCAGAACAGATTGACCAGGGGTGTGAGATCGCCCTGCGCTATGGCTTCCCAACTTTTTGTGTTCCTCCTTGCTACGTGCCGCGGGTGGTGGAGCGGCTGCATGGATCCCCGGTCAAGGTGAGCACGGTGGTGGGGTTTCCCCTGGGCACAACCACTGCAGAGGCTAAGCTCTACGAGGCCCAACTGGCGGTGGAGCAGGGGTGCCGGGAGCTGGATGTCCGCATCAACTTGGCTTGGCTCAAGGCGGGGGAGCTGGATCGCCTCCATGCTGAGATTGCCCAACTGGTGGAAGAAACGGGGGTTTGCGTCAAGGCCATTTTGGAAACGGCTCTGCTGACCGAGGAGGAGAAAAAGCTGGCCGGGGAGATTTGTATCGATGCGGGGGCGGCTTTTTTGATGACCTCCACCGGCTGGATGGGGGGGGCGACGCCGGCAGATGTGCAACTGTTGTGGCAACTCAGCCGCGGTAAAGTGGGGGTGAAAGCGTCGGGCGGCATTCGCACAGTGGCTCAAGCAGAGGCCATGATCCAGGCGGGGGCCAGCCGTATCGGCACCTCTTGGGGGCTGGAGCTGATGCAAGAGCTGCGAGCCAGAGGAACCCCATGAGTGGCCGCACCTATCGGGTTACGGGCATCAATCTCAAAGGGATCCCACTGGGAGAGGCGGATCGGATTGTAACCATCTTGACCCGCGAGCAAGGGTTGATCCGGGCGGTGGCCAAGGGATCCCGTAAGCAGCCTTCCAAGCTGGGCGGGCGGATGGAGCCTTTTGTCATCAACGATTTGCTGATGGTGCGGGGGCGTTGGTCTGCCCAAACAGAGACTTCCCAGCGTTTACAGCGCATTGTCCAAGCGGAAACCCTCCAGACTTTTCCTCGTCTCAGCCGCAGCTTAGCCCATCTCACAGCAGCGCAGTATTTGGCGGAGGTGGCCTTGCTGTTGGCCTTGCCCGATCAAGCCCAGGAAGAGCTGTTTGTGGTGTTGGTCGAACACTTGGAACGCATCGAGCGGGCTGCTTCGGAACAGGCCGTTCTGCCCTTGCTCACCCATGGGTTGTATCACCTCCTGGCGTTGGCAGGGTTTGCCCCTCAGGTACAAGCCTGCTACTTCTGTCAAGGGGAGTTGGTCGACGGCGTTTTTTTCAGCCCCCAATGGGGTGGCTTGGTCTGTGATCCCTGCCGGGTGGCCCAGCGGCCCAGCCCAATTGCCTGGGTCTCCGCTTCTGCCTTACGTGCCTTGGGATCCCTGCCCAACTCGACATTGCCTCTGCCTGAGGATTCCCTGCCTTTGGCTGCTTGGCTGGAAGCAGAACGTCTGTTGCGGCGCGTTTTGGAGCATCATACGGATCGAGAAATCCGTTCCGCCGAGCTATTGGCCAGTTGCTACGCTGTTCCCACCGCAAACGGCCAGGGATCCCCAGCTTTTCCTGAGGGACATCCCGAAAAATGGGCATCGGTCTGAAAAAGTTGTGAAGGTATGTATCAAGTCCGGCCCAATAGCCGCAAAATAGAGCATCGAGGCGGGTTGGCAGCCGATTTTGGATGATAAATTAGGTTATGGAAAGTAACTTCTTACGAAGGCCTCTCAGGTTTGAGCAATGGTTTGGGGGGAGGAGTGCCTTGCACCAGGTACTGGACAGCATCATCAGGTGGGATTGAAGTTGGAGCTTTTAACAAGATTGAATCGACTGCTGAGAGGGCCTTCTGTTTTGTGCTTGTTTCCCGGAGCTGCATCCCTGGGGTGCGGCTTTGGTTAATTGCAGATGATTGCTTGTGAGTGTTCAATTTCACTCGGTGAGTCTGCCCAACTGAGGAGCAGCCCCTGAGGTTCCTGTATCCGCCCAACTCAAGTTAGCGCCCACCTCAGTTCTTTTTCAGATCTCTCTTTTACCGAGTACCGTTAGAAGTTCAGGAGTTGCAGCACCGTGGAAGCACAGCGTAAGGAACGGATTCTGGTGGTCGATGATGAGGCCAGCATTCGACGCATCTTGGAAACCCGTCTGTCCATGATCGGATACGACGTGGTCACAGCTTCGGACGGCGAGGAGGCGCTGGAGGTTTTCCACAAGCAGGATCCCGACCTGGTGGTGCTGGATGTGATGATGCCGAAGCTGGATGGCTATGGGGTCTGCCAGGAGCTGCGCAAAGAATCGGACATCCCCATCATCATGCTGACGGCGCTGGGAGATGTAGCCGACCGTATCACAGGGCTGGAGCTGGGGGCAGACGACTATGTGGTCAAGCCCTTTTCGCCCAAGGAGCTGGAAGCTCGCATTCGGTCGGTGTTGCGCCGGGTGGCGCGGTCGGCCCACGATGGGATCCCCAGTTCCGGGGTGATTCAAGTGGGGGACATCCGCATCGATACCAACAAGCGGCAGGTCTACAAACGGGACGAGCGCATTCGCCTGACGGGGATGGAGTTTAGTCTGCTGGAGTTGTTGGTCAGTCGGTCGGGGGAGCCTTTTTCCCGCTCCGAGATTTTGCAAGAGGTGTGGGGCTATACCCCGGAGCGCCATGTGGATACGCGGGTGGTGGATGTCCACATCTCGCGGCTGCGGGCCAAGCTGGAAGATGACCCCAGCAACCCAGAGCTGATCCTGACGGCCCGAGGCACCGGCTATCTGTTTCAGCGCATCGTTCAGGGAGAGGAACAGGCACGGTCTTGAGAGGGGATCCCTCGCAACTTCTCTTCGAGGGCAACCTGGACTCGCCTCAGCACGCCAACCCAGTCTCCCGGTGTGTCTTGTCGAAACAGTCGCATTACCCCGGGGTACCAGGGGCTATCTTCTCGATGGAGCAGCCAGCGCCAATCGGCGGCAAAGGGGAGCAGCACCCATACCGGCTTGCCCATCGCCCCGGCCAAATGAGCAACGGCTGTATCAACGCTGATCACCAGATCCAACTGGGCAACGGCTGCGGCTGTATCGACAAAACTGCGGAAACGGGATCCCAGCTCCAACACTTGGTGCTGCTCCAATAGGGATCCCAGCGGCCTTAGATCTTCCCCCACCTGCAGGCTAACCCACTGGATGGAAGGCACATGCAAGTGCTGGAGCAGCAGATCCAGAGGACAACTTTTCAGCCTTTGCACGCGGTTGAGCTCAGGATGGGCACGCCGGCCGCTGGCCCACACCAGCCCCACTTTCATCCGCTCCTGGGAAAGCTCTGGCCAGGAGAGGCTCGAAGAGGTCTGCGGCCCACTTGCGCGAACGGGACAGACAAGGTAGGGGATGCAGGCAGGGATCGTCTCCAGGGTGGTACCCAACCGCTGTGGCAAGCTGAGCAAAGGCAGATGGCAATCAAAAGAGGGCAAGGGATCCGTTTCCGAGATCACCTGCACCTGGGGAAGGGGGAAGCACCCTCTGAACAGCTCCACGAGGGATTCCTGGCAGCGAAGGCAGATTTGCGCTTGGGGATGGGCCTCGGCCAGCAGCGGCAGGTAGCGCACAAACTGAAGCGTGTCCCCCAACCCTTGTTCGGCGTAGATCAGCAGGGTCTGGCGGCCCAGAGGGGATCCCGTCCACAGAGGGGAAAGAAAGCGCGGGTAGGTCGCCCCTTGTCGCTGCAGCCGCCATTCGTATTCTCGCCACCCCTCCTCGTAGCGGCCCAGGGTCAGCAAAGCCGTGCCCAGGTTGTAGTGGATCTCCGGCCAGTGGGGGGCCAACTGCAAGCTGCGCCGATAGGCTTCAATGGCCGCTTCCAACCGGTTTTGTTCTTGCAGGATGGTGCCCAAGTTGTTGTGGGGCTGGGCATCCCTCGGCAACAGCGAGATGGCCCGTTGCAGACAATCGGCGGCCTCCTCCAAGCGATCTTGCAGGTGCAGGCAGTGGCCGAGGTTAACGAGAATTCGCCCCTCCTGGGGTGCAAGGGCGAGAGCTTGGCGAAACCAGCCTTCCGCTTCCTCAGCTTGGCCATCGAGCATCAGGGCATTCCCCAAAGCTGCCAGAGCATAAACCTGGGGAGGCTGGGCTGCTGCTGCCTGCCGTAGCGCCGCAATCGCTGGGGCCAATTTCCCCAAGGTAAGCCAACAACTGCCCAATCGGAAAAGCAATTGCCCATCACCGGGCGCAAAGGCCAGGCCCTGTTCGTAGGCTCGCGCCGCTTCCTCTGGGTTGCCGAGCTGCATCCAGGCATCGCCCAGATCCTGCCAGGCCGGCACCCAATCCCCCCGCAGGTGCAGAGCCAGTTGCAAGGGGGTCAAAGCTTGGCGGGGATCCCCCATCTGCAGATAAAGGGATCCCAGCAACGCCTGAGCGGCGAACAGATGGGGATGGGCGCGGGTAAGCTGCCGGCAGAGGTGCAGAGCAGCTTTCAGATCCCCCGCCTGTCGGTAGCGTTGAACCCACGTCAGAGCCGCCTCTGGGGATGGGATCTCGGATCCCCGCTCTGGATCCTGTGACTCAGCCGCTTGCCGGTTGTCTTTTCCTCGCCCAAAGCCCCGTGGCACGTCTTTGCCTCTTTTTTGCCTCTTTTGAGATCCTTTTCACTTCTTAGCCCCCTCCCCCCAGTGTCCAAATGACAGCAGTGGGACAGGATCCCTACTCAGGCTAACAAAAGGTTCCCACTGCCCCGGTTTTCACGGGCCATCCTTGGGGCTCAGTTGCGGCGAAACAGGCTGTCCAAGTAGATGCGTGCCGCCCGCCGGTCGCTCTCCCCGCTTTGGAGCAGGAATAACGAGAGCGCTGCCGTCACCACCCGATCCTGATCCCAGTCGGGATGGCGGGAGAGGTAGTTTTGGAGGGTGTCATGCAGCTCCTCGGGAATTTCACTCAAAATGCTAACGCTGTGAGAACTCATAGTCCAACCACTCACTCGGGGTCAAGAGGGGAGAAAACGGCATCCCGCAAAACCTGCGGCCACAGCCAGAACTTGGGCAGCCCGAACAGAGCGAGCCCGCAACACCAAAACCCAACCTAGGTAGGCTAGGGGCCTCAGCAGGCCCGCAAGCAGAAAAGCAAGCGATATAGGTTCATAGCTTGCCCCTATCCCGGCGGATGGGAGGGAGGGCATGCACAACTGTTCCTAAGCCTGTCGTGGGCCGTAGAACAGATGAAGTCTTTTCTTTCTAAGGAGAGCGCTCGGGAAAATCTCCACACCACTCGCCCTCAGGTGGGGCTATTCTGCCCTCTGCCCTATGGGGGATGTCAATCCCAAGCCAGGGATCCAACCGGACAAAAGCCTGCCATTGGTCTTGATGGGATCGGAAAAAACGGCGCGATCCCGTTACGTTTCTCAGGGTGTAGTCGCCTGAACCTTACCGACCTCCACTTTTCCACAGAAACCCCCGATGCCGCCCCCCGAGGGAAAGGCCCTGTGGAAAACGGCCCACCCGCCTGTGGAAAGCCTGGGGAAAACCTGTGGATTTCCGGGAAATCTGAATTTGTCCAAAAATTTTTGTGTTTGTGTCGAGCATTTCTCAGGGCCACTCGACTCGGTAGCGCAAAAACAGCTCCTTGGAGCCACGGCGGCATTCCAGCAGCTCCAACTGGGGCGGGGATCCCTGCACTTGCCAACCCTCAATGCTGGCAGGGGCATCGGCGTATCCACTCAGCAGCACCGGAGCGAGGGTAACCCACAGCTCATCCAAGGCTCCTGCCTGCAGAAATGCCCCCAAAAGCCGCCCCCCGCCCAACAACCCCACCCGTTCAATGCCCAAGCTGCGCAGGCGGGCCAGCCGTGCCGGCAGATCCCAATCGGCAGCCACCCAGATGTCCTCAAAGCCGGTTCGGTTCTGCCAAATTTGGGATCCCTTGGGAGTTGTCCACAGCCAACGGGTGAGGGGCTGGCGAAAAAACGGCAAATCCTCAGGAATATCCCCGCTGTCGGAACAGATGATTGTCAGGGGCTGGGGAGAGAGGCCCTGAGCGGTTCTGCGTTGGATCAACTCGGGATCCCGAATACGCAGACTGGTGCCGTAGGCCCGCAGAGTGGCTGCCCCCATGATCAAAGCCTGTTGCTGAGCAGCTTGGGTTTCCAAATGCCGATAGTCCTCAGGGCTGCTGAAGGAGGGCCTCTGCGCTCGGTGGGCTGCGATCTTTCCATCCAAGCTCTGGGCAAAGATAGCTACCAAATGGGGACGATTCAAAGACAAGATTGCTGAGAAAGGGTGGGCAAACCCCACAAATTGACCAGAATAGAGTCAGGCATCGCCGGGAGAACCGTGGCACAGACTGTTGTGCCGGTCACCAGCTCGCCCATGCGGAACGGATATGTTAGGAACATTTCAATCCTCCACCATCCGGGTTGAAGTCGAGGCCAGTGCATCGACCGTGCAGCGCTGTCTGACAGAGGTGGGATTGTTGCAGCAGTGGATCTGGCCCCAGCAACTGCAGGGATCCCTTCCCGAAAGGCTGGAGCTGGGCAGCACCTTTGCCGCCCAATGGGGCCCCCTCTCGATCATGCACCAGGTGGAAACCCTGCTGCCGGAACGGCTGCGCCTGCTGATGTGGGGAGGAGCCGATGGCTACTGTGACTGGCTGTGGGGGAACGGCTGGGTGCAGTTGCGGGTAGAGGCCGTCTCTCTCCTGCCCTTGGGCTTGGGACAATTGCTGATGCTGCGGCGGCTGCAACAGTTTGCCCAAAGCCAAGAACAGCGCCCCTCTTAGGACTTAAAAAGCGACCTTCCGGCAAAATCCGTGGATCCTCGGCTTGACAAAATGCGTTTCGGTTGCGGCATGCTACTTCTCTAAGGATTTTCCACTACGATAGTTGTAGCAGAGCTTACTCTTCCCGTCCGAGAGGCCCAATGAATCCGCCGACCAGCCCCACCCCAACCGCCATCGAGCAGGAAAAGTTTGAGATCCGCTTGGGAGAAGCCCTCAACCGAGCAGGACTGCTCACCCCCGCCCAACTGGCTCAGGCCATGTGGGAAAAGGCCGACAACCCCTTGATGTTGGGGGAGCTGTGTATGCAGCACGGCTGGGTTGCCCCCCGAGATCTCTACCCATTGATTCCGGTCGAATTGGTGCGCATCGGCGAGATCTTGATGCTGCATGGGTATCTGGAGCTGGAGCACATCCATCAGGCCCTGATTCAGCAGCGGCAGCACCCGGAGCGCAAGCTGGGGGAGATCTTGGTGAAGCAGGGCTGGGTGCAACCCCACTGGTTGGAATGGGCCTTGGACAAGCAGCAGCGGCTGCGGCGCCAGAAAGGAGCTGCCAACAGTTGGGAGGTGATGGTGGAGCAGTGGTCCACCATTCCCGATCAGCCCCCTCTTTACGTCTCACCTCTACAGGTAGCTCAAGAGACTTACAAAGCCACCCAGCAGTACAAAGCCCAACTGGAGCGCTACCAAGAGCAAATTGCTATCTTAGAAGCGCAACTGGAGCAACAGCGGCAGCAGCAACAGCTCCTGGTCGAACAATCGCTGCAGCAGGTTGCCGACCATCAAGCCCGCCAGCAGGAACAGCAGCAGCGCATTGCCCAATTGGAAGCCCAAATTCAACAGGAGACAGAACAACAAAAGGCTGCCCAACAGCGCATTCGGGAACTGGAGGAGCAACTCCAAGCCCAGCAAACTCAGGGATCCGCGCAACTGCAAGCCGCCCAAGCAGAGCTGGAGACCCTGCGGCGCCGCTGCCACGAGCTGACAGAATGGCAATCTCAAGCCAAACACAAGCTGCAAGAGCTGGGATCCCGATTGCAGGAGCAGCAGAAGATACAGCAGGCTCAGGCACAGCAGCTCCAAGAGCAAACCCACCTGCGTCATACTCTGCAGCAAATGGAAGCCCAAGTGGCCGCCCTGAACCAATCGCTGCAGGAGCACCAACATCAACTCCAACTGGCCCAGTCCACGAAACAGCGCTTAACTGCCGACCTAGCCCACGTTCGCCAAGAAGCTGCCGAGGCCACCCACCGCTTGCAGGTGCAGCTCCAAGAAACCCAAGCCCAACTGCGAGAAACTCAAGATCGCTTGCAGGAAGCCCAAGCCCAAGTGAGCCAGCTCCAGGCCCAACTGCAGGCGGCCCAAGCGGAAAACCGTGCTCTAGCCGCAGCGGTAGCCGAAGCCCGGCGAACTTCCCCACCTGCAGCTGCACCGACCCCAGCTCCAGAGAAAGCCCGGCCAGAGACAGAGGATCTCAAGACCCTGACCGTAGCCGACTGGGCAGCCGAGCTGAGTGCCCCAGAAAGCGAATTGCCCCCGCAGCAGTATTTGGGGGAAGAGGACTTGGAAGCCTTGCAGCGGGCCACCCCCTGGGTACAGCGGGTGTTGACCCAATTGCGGGCGGCTGGCCTAATCGACAATGCCGGCATCGAAACCGTCATTCACGCTTGGGAAAAGGAAGGGGGCACCTTCACGGATGTGCTGGCCCACCACAGTGGCCTCAAGCCGGAGACCGTCAAATTTTTCAGCGAAGGGGGCTACTCCGTTCAACTGGCGGGGGGACGCCACGTGGCCGATTACCTCAAGGCTTCTGGGTTGGTCAGCGCCGCCCAAATCGAACAGATCCAGAAGCACCTGCCGCCAGGGGGATCCCTGTGTCAGGCCCTTGCCCAAGCCGGGATTCTACGCCGGGCCACTGCCCTGTATTTCGAGCGCCACTTCGGCGGGCAAAAGCCCCGCCGCCCGCTGCGGGAAGAGCTTTAGAGGAACCATGCTCTATCGCTGACGCCAACGACCGACAAGGGATCCGAATACAGACACAAGCTGCCAACAAGATGCCAATTAGACTAGAAACTAGATAGAGATAGATCATCAGAAGCGACCGGTTTCTCACCCCTGAGAGACCCAAGTTACTCGGTAGTTGTGTCGATCTCTTCTGCTATGACTACGGAAGCTCCAACTCGACCTGCTCAGCAGTTCTCGCCCTCGAGAACCCAGGTTCGCCAGCCCTACCCCCACTTCAAGGTGATCGTCTTGGATGACGATTTCAATACCTTTCAGCACGTTACGGAATGTCTGCTGAAATACATCCCCGGCATGACTTTGCCCCTAGCGCGGCAACTGACCGTGCAGGTGGATGCCGAAGGGCAAGCAGTTGTTTGGGTCGGCCCTCAAGAACAGGCGGAGCTCTACCATCAGCAATTGCTGCGGGAGGGGTTGACCATGGCCCCCTTGGAGCCGGCCTGAAGCACCAGGCGTTCGTAGCTGCGCTCAACTGCTGCCAACAGCTCCGCTTGGCCCCAACCGGCGTAAAGGCTGCTGGCAATGGCCAGCCCACCCGCCCCCACCCCTTCCTTGACATAGCCCCGCTCGTAAGCCTGTAGAGGCAGATAGCGGCTATTGGCAAAGCTCAGTTGGGTGGCCAAAAGGGGAGCAACCCCCAACAACTCTGCCAAGGCCACCGTATTGCCCGAGGGATCCTCTGCCACCCAGCGGGTGGTTCCCACAACCACGTTCTCTGGGGGCCAAGGGATCCCCTGCTCTTCCCCCCAGCGCTGCATCAAGGCCAGCACCGCCAACATTTGGGTTCCCCCTGCCAGCAGCACCGCTCCCCGTTGCGCTGCGCCCATCGCCAACCCGGCCACAAAGGGCTGCATGGGATCCCCCACTGCCGCCACCACCTCAGCAGCAGAAGCTCCCCTTGGCAGACGGGCCAATCCCTGCCGGGCCAAGGCCAGCTTTTGGGCGTGGTTGCAGACCGGGTGGCTGCTGTTTACCATGCCCTCTGCTGCCCACCCCAGTCCCAACAACACCGCCAGCGCCGTGGTGGTGCCCCCTGCCACACACTCCCCAATCACACAGTAGCCTTGCTCCAGCCGGGATCCGCGGTCGTACCCTTCTTGCCAAAGGGATCCCACCTGCTCCAAAGACAGAGCCTGTCCTGTGCTCAAGCAGCGGGCCACTCCCCCAGAGCTCACCATTTCTGCCCCCGGCAAAGGTTCCGGCAAGCCACAATCGAACACTCGGCACGGGATCCCCAACTCCCTCAGGATGGCGCAGCTGATCACCACTGGGGAAGGATAGCCATCCGGAGAGGTGGGCAAGCGGTGAGAATGGCCCGCCAGCAACACTTCCCCATCGGCAAGAGCTGTGTAGCGACGCAAGGAGGGGGTAGCGCCGGCAGCCGAAATGCCCGGAACAAGAGCCGTTTCGGTAAACCCCAAGCAGGCCAGAAACAGAGGTCGGGATCCCTGCACCCGTTCGCACCACCGCCGGGCCACAGCCGGCTGAGTGTAAGCCTTAACGCAAGGAAACGGAAGCATACCGGACACCGAGGCAAACAAGCCAGAGTCTATCCTGAGCCAGAAGGGCGGGATCCCGTACTCGCAGGAGGGGTTGCCTCCTGCTGAGGCAATCGGATTCGGATAGGATGGGTATACCCAATGCAGTTTATTCAGGGCAAACGGAAGGCCATGAGCTTCTTCGACTCTGAGATCGTCCAAGAGGAAGCCAAGCAACTGTTTCAGGATTTCCAAAACCTGATGCAGCTTGGTCAACGGTACGGCCAATTCGACCGGGAAGGCAAAAAAATCTTCATCGAACAGATGGAGGAGTTGCTGGAGCGCCAGCGCATTTTCATGAAGCGGCTGGAACTCTCCGACGACTTTATGGCTCAAATGACCATCAAACAACTGCAAACTCAGCTTGGGGGGTTTGGGCTCTCCCTGACCCAAATGTTTGACCAGATGCACCAGACCCTAGAGCGCATGAAAGCTGAGGCAGACGCTGAGCGTTGACCCCCAAGAACGACCTACACGAAGGGATCATGTCTTCTTCCCGCCAGACCCGCAACCAGAAATTGATTCTGGAGGTGCTAGAGCAGCAGTCGCAGCCCCTTTCGGCGCAAGAGATCTTTCTGGAGTTGCGCAATGCCAACCACACCGTCGGTCTGGCCACGGTTTATCGAGTTTTGGATGCTCTGCGCAATGAGGGCAAGCTGCAAGCGGTCAACTTGGGAGACCAGCAGACCTACTACCAGGTTCTGCCCAGCAATGGCCACAACCGCCACCACCTGATCTGCACCGAATGTCGGCGGGTGGTGCCTTTGCCCGATTGTCCGGTGGAAGATTTGGAGGCACAGCTTTCCAGTCAGTACCAATTCGCGATCGAGTACCATGTGCTTGACTTCTACGGCGTCTGTGCCCAGTGCCGTAGAGGGGTTGGGCCAAGCCCGGACTCACAGCGTTCCTCTTTTCTCAAAGCTAAGCCCAAATGATGAGCTATCTCTGGACAGTGTTGATCGGGCTGGCCGGCGCCCTGATCGGGGTCAAGCTGAGGCTTCCGGCGGGAGCGCTGGTGGGCTCCATGGTGGCGGTGGGTTTGGTGAATGTCTGGGGGGCGATCCCGATTCCCGCTCCCCCAGCCGGGATTCGCTTTGCCATGCAGGTGGTATTGGGCATCCTCTTGGGTACCAAGCTCACTGCCGATACGCTTTTGGCCCTAAAAGATCTGTGGCGACCAGCCCTGCTCTGTACAGTGATTGCGGTGGGCACGGGGGTCTTGTCGGGGTACCTGATCTCCCGTTGGCTGGGGATCGAGCGCTTGACTGCCATCTTGGGCACAGCTCCAGGAGGCATTTCCGACATGAGCCTGATAGCCCTGGACATGGGAGCCCAAACCAGCACAGTGGTGGTCATGCACTTGGCACGCCTGATCAGTGTCGTCGTGGTCGTCCCCTGGGTGGTGCGGCTGTTGGTTCAGCCGGGCACGAGCTAGGAAACTCCTCAGAGCAGAGATGGTGGGTGGGTTAGACTAAGGGCGATACAGAACTTAACAACTGAACCGCTGCCTTGGAACTTTCCCCTTCTCCCCTCACCTGCCATGCCGACGCTGCCGGATCCCCTTGGAGCGCTGCTCTCCGTTCTGCAGATGGCTCTTTGGGCAATGTCTCCTCTGGCCAAGGCGATTGGTGGCCTCTACAGCTGCATTGGCAGGGGGAGCCAGACCCGGTACAGCCTGAGCTGGTGCAGGTGGATCCCGTGCTGCGCTTGCTGCTTTTGGGGGATGGCTTTACCACCCGTAATCTTGCTGCCTTGATCCAAGAGCCGATTCAGGCTCATCTGCTGGACACGGGCCGGGTTGATTTACAGGCAGAGCAGGGCACTGCCCCCAAGTCCATGCAACAGCTGGCCAGAGATTTGGGGCGGCTGGGATCCCCTTTGATGCGGCGGCGGGTTTGGCTGTGCGGAGTAACCTCTCAACAGCCCTTGCTCTATGCCACCTCTTGGTGGAACTCCGAACATCTGGTTCAATACTTGCCCCATCCCGATCGGCCCATTGGCCAAAATCTGATCCAAGAAAAACTGGAGACCTTTCGCGAGCTGCGCGGCCTTTACTACGGCGAGGCAGACCCGGTTGCCCGGCTGCTGCAGTGTCCCGGTCCCTTCTGGGCTAGGCATTATCTTTTGTTGCACAGGGGCCAGCCTTTGACCGTCATCTACGAGGTGTTTTCTCCACGGCTGGCCGCAAGGGCCCTGTCCCGCTAGCGCGACGGAGACCTCCAACGGCGCACGGCTGCGGTGATGGCGGCTGCCACCTGCGGATCCAATTGGGCGCTGGCGGAGATGCGCTGATAGTCCTCTGGGGTCAGTTGATGGGCGACGATGATCTCGGCAGCAGCAGCCTCAAACTGTTGTTCGATTTGCCGACGTTCCTCGCTGCTGTTGGCCTGTTGGAGGCGATTTTGGGTGCTCTCCAGAAGAGGTTGCACCGCCAGGAGGGTGCGGGCAAAGCGGTCAATCTGCTCAGAAGAAGGTGGAGAGGTGGCTTCAGAAAGACTAGCCGGGGCCGAGGTCATCGTCTCTGAAGAGGTTGCGGGCAGATCCCCATCCCATCCGGAGTCTGGCCTGGGCGAGGGAGAGGGATCCGGGTTGGCAGGAGCCTGGAGGGCCACTCTGCCGGCTGCGTCCAAGTCTTGGGCCGGGTTGAGGGCATTCCAAAGGGCCAAGCCCGCCAAACACAGAGCAGCCCCTATCAGTCCAGCACTCAAGAGGGCGAGCCAACTGACAGAGGTCGCAGTCGGCTCAAGCACCACCTGCACCGGCGCATGAGGAGGCAAGGGTTTGGACATGAGGCTGAGATCGTAAGCCCGACGCTGCTGGCTATCGCTGAGAACTCGGTAGGCGTGTTGTAGCTGGAGGAACTCCCGCTGGGCCAACTGCCGCAACCCTGCGGGGATATCGGCAGGCAACCGATCCGGGTGCAGTTCGCGTGCCCGCTGGCGGTAGGCAGCTTTGATCTCCTCCAGGCTGGCTTGGGGAGAAAGCCCCAGCTGTTGGTAGTAGGTGGGGGAAGCAGGCAGAGTAGGCATGGGAGCAGTTGGTTGCAGAACAGAGGGAGAACCGGCTGCCTTCGAAGGCCAGCCACCTTACCCCAACAGGGATCCCTCCTTTCGGACCAGCATATCCTGCCCGGTTCAGCGAGGCTGCTGGCCCAAGAGCTAAGACACGTAAACCCCTGTTAGAGGCGCGCTCAGGGCTTCTTCCAACTCTGCCAGGCCAAGACGACGCTCCAGGATATCCATCACCTCGCGGCCAAAATCATGGGGGTTGCGATCCCAGGCTTCCAGACACACTTCCCCAAAAAAGGATCCCAGGGGTTCTGGGTTCCAGAGCAGTTTGCGCGCCGTCCAAGGAGTCATGTGCATGGGGTTAAAGCGGTCGTCGATAACACCGATTTTGCGAGCAAAATCTTCTAGATGAGTGTGGGGTTGCAGGCCGATGAAGAAGATGGCCGGCTCAACTTTGTCGCGACCAAAGATGGCTTCCAGCTCGCGATGGTACCGTACTGTTTGCCGAATGGTTTCCGGTCGCTCGTCGATAACATTAAAGGAGTAATTGACCGAAACCAGGTCGTTAAATCCTGCCTGTTTGAGGTAGCGGCAACTCTCCAGTACCGTGCGCAGGTTATAGCCCATGCGCATTTTGCGCACCAGCTCCTGGGATCCGCTGGTGATGCCGATCTCGAAGTAGCTCATGCCAGTTTTCACCATGAGCTCGGCCAGCTTTGGGGTGAGGTTGTCGGCCCGAATATAGGCAGCCCAACGAATATCGGTCATGCCGGCATCAAGAATTTTCTGCAGCAATTCCTCCGCATCCTCAATGTAGCGGCGGGCAGGGATAAACTGGGCGTCAGTAAACCAAAAGTTTCGCACTCCTCGCTCGTACAACTGCATCATTTCTCGGATCACTTCATCCACAGGGTTGAGGCGCACCTGCTTGCCTTCGATGACGGTGTAGATGCAGTAGCAGCAGTTGTGGGGGCAGCCGCGCTTGGTTTGTACCCCAATGTAAAAGTCGCCCCCTTCTAAGTAGTAGTCAATTTCCGGCCAAATGGCGGTGATGTAGGTGTAATCACAGGCGGTTTTTTGCAGAGGTTGGGGCGGCTCGTGGATCAAACCTGGGCGAGGCTGTTCCAGCTTGGCCCGATAGCAGCGCTCTGCAGCAAGGCTTTGCCCTTGGATCACTTTTTCCAGCAGCGTTTCTCCTTCCCCCACCGAGATGATGGTGCCTTTGGGCAGATAGCGGCCCAATTGTTCATAGAAGACGCTGACTGCCCCACCTCCCAGCACCGCTTCAGCGTGAGGTTTGTAGCGCCTGGCTCTGCGGATCCCCTGCCAGACCAGCCGGGTGTTGCGCCAAATCTCGCCATAGTAGGCCAGCACCAGCCTGAGGCTATTCAGGGATCCCCGCAATTTTTTCAGGGGGTTGCGGGCGTAGAAAAACTCAAAAGAGTGTTGCAACAGGTTGCCGGCCCGCCCGTTCACCGGCGCATAGACTTGAATATCTCGCCAAGAGAAAACCAGCAAATCCGGCTGAAACTGGTCGATCTGCTCCAGCATGCGGCGGCGAAAATCTAGGGGCGGGAAGGTGCCCATATCGAAGATGCGCTGCTCAACTTGGGGGAACAGCTTGTGGACGTGATCGGCCAAATAAACCACCCCAATGGGAAAAATGGGGTTGCAGGGCAGCCGCACATAGAGGATTTTTTGAATCTTCAGGTTCGAGGCCATATAACCTGAGAGCTTACTTTACATCTCTTCACTCACTCTAGTCGGTTTTTGAGGGGCGCGGCGGCAGGGATCCAAAAGGGACAAGGATAAGCTAAAGCTGAAACAACCAGCAGGGTCGGACCTGAGGAGGGGATATGGCTCCAGAGCGCCCAATTTGGCGCCAGCGCTATCGGCCAGAGCGGCGATTGAGCAAGCGCAGCGGCAGACACACCTACCTGGCTCAGGATTTGCTCACCTCGGAACAGGTGGTGATCAAGCTGCTGCTCTTTGGGCCAGACTTTGATTGGGCCGACCTGAAACTGTTTGAGCGGGAAGCCCAGATCCTGCAGACCCTCTCCCATCCGGCCATTCCCCAATACCGTGACCACTTCGAGATCAGCCTCAAGGGAGGGCGTGGCTTAGCGCTGGTACAAACCTATATCGAAGCCCCCTCGCTACAGGAGTGGATCGAGCAAGGGCGGCGCTTTGCCGAGCCGGAGGTGCGGGATCTGGCGCAAAAGTTGCTGCGCATTCTCGTCTACCTGCACGAACTCCATCCCCCCGTCATTCACCGGGATCTCAAGCCCAGCAACATTCTGTTGGCAGCCGACGGGCAGGTGTACCTGGTGGATTTTGGCTCTGTGCAGGCTGCTGCCCCCCGGGAGCAGGGATCCTACACTGTGGTGGGAAGCTACGGCTACATGCCCCTGGAGCAATTTGGCGGCAGAACCGTGCCCGCTTCCGATCTCTACAGCCTGGGCGCCACGCTGATTCACCTGCTCACGGGCCAGCATCCGGCGGACTTGCCCCAGGAGGGATCCCGGATTGCGTTCGAGCAAGCGGTGCAACTGAGCCCGCCCTTTCGCGACTGGCTGCGGTGGTTGACGGAGCCTCTGGTGGCGAATCGTCCCGCTTCCGCCCGGCAGGCCCTGGAGGCGCTGGAGCATTTGGATCGTCGTCCCGCCTTGATTCCCTCAGACGCAGCAGCAGTCCCTCCTCGACAGCCAGCAGGCAGCCGGATTCAACTGCACAAGTCCGAACAGACCTTTCAGGTGGTGATCCCGGCCCGGCAAACCGGTGTTTTGGCGTTGCTGCCTTTCGCCATCGCTTGGAACTCCGTCATCACCTTTTCCACGATCATATCGGTTGGGCATGCGCCTTTTCCGGCCAATCTGTTGTTTGGCCTATTCATCCTGCCCTTCTGGACGGTGGGGTTGGTGATGGTGGGCGTGATCCTCTACGGTCTATTCGGCAAAGTCCACCTACGGATCGACACAAAATACATTCGCCTGGTTTACGAGGTGTTTGGCCTGCGCTTTCGCAGAGTTCCCCCCAGTCGGCGATGGGATATTGACCGGCTAGAGCTGATCCCATGCCAAAGCCCACAGTTGAACATCTGGGCGGGCAACCGCAAATACGAGTTGGGAGCGGGGATCCCTTTGCAGGAGCCAGAGCTGGAGTGGTTGGCCTCGGAACTAAGCCGTTGGCTGAAGATCCCAGTTGAACGGCAAAAGGTGTAGTCGTTAGGTTTTTTGCATTTAGTTATGATAAGGACAGTTTTTGGGTAAGGTCTGATGAGTTATCTTGCTGCAGATCACAGCAAATAAAATAGCAAAAAATTATAGCTTTCCTGAAAACAGAATCCAGATCCACATCGGCAAAGAGGCAGGATGCAAACAGTTTATCCAAGGCCTGCTGTAATAGCTCGCTCTGGATCCCCGTGGCGCTACCTCCCAAAAAGATATGGAAAATGATACACCAGAGATTCCATCGCTGGAGTTGCTTGGGAGTTTGGGAAAGACCCTGACTTAGAGCATCTTATCCTTGACTCAACTGTCGTTCGTGCTCACCCCTGGGCAGCCGCAAAAAAAGGGGAGCAAGCTTTGGGGAGGAGTCGAGGTGGATACAGCACTCAGATCCATGTGAGTGTGGATGGTTTGGGGAAGCCGTTAGTGTTTAGAATCACAGCAGGGCAAAGCAGGATATTACCCAAGCAGAGGCATTACCAGAGAGTTGGCAAGAAGAGCATACGAAGGTGATAGGGGATAAGATTCTCAGGAATTCAGGGAGAGGATAGACAAGGGAAGGCCGGGTGCTGATTCCTTCTAAGAGGAATAGGAGGGTGGTGGGAGATTTGACCGGCACGTTTACAGGGAGAGGCATTTAGTCGATAAAAGATTTTTTTGCGATTTAACACGGATTGCTATATTGGTGCTTGTACTGAGGATTATCTGGCCAAATTGCTGTGGATAAAGTTTAAGGGTATATGTGGCAAGCGTGGCTTCTGAGTCAGTGGGGGGTGGCACTCTGGCTCAACCTGGCTCTGGTGGTGCTGGGTCTGCTGAGCCCTCAGAAGGCTTTGACGCGAGCAGGGGTCATCCACGCGGGCCTGCTGGGCCTGCTGGTGTGGGGGGGGCTGGGGGGGCGGGGCTACGCGGTGGTAGCTGCCTATTTTTTAGTGGGAACAGCCGTAACCAAACTGGGGATCCGGCGCAAGCAGGCGCAGGGGATCGCCGAAAAGCGAGAGGGGGCGCGAGGGCCGGAGAACGTCTGGGGATCCGCTTTAACCGGGGCAGTATGTGCGCTAGGATACGCTTTCTTCCCGCATCCCCTGTGGTGGTTGGGATACAGCGCCAGCTTTGCAGCGAAATTGGCCGATACCGTCAGCAGCGAGGTGGGGAAAGCCTATGGCCGCAAGACCTTTTTGATCACCACCTTCCAGTCCGTGCCGGCGGGCACAGAAGGAGCCGTGAGCCTAGAGGGATCCCTGGCGGGGGTGACGGCAGCGGCAGGGATGGCCGGGTTGGCCTGGGGGATTGGCGGGGAGTGGGTGGGGGAAAGCCCATTTTGGTTGGGCATCTGCTGGCTGGCTGGGATCCTGGCCACCCTGGCGGAAAGCTGGATGGGAGTGGTGTTACAACCCCGTTTGGCCTGGATGACCAACGAAGTCGTGAACGGCATTCAAACAACTTTGGCCGCTCTTCTGGCGGTAGGGCTGGGATCCCTTATGGGCATCGGATCCTAGAAATAGGGTCACCATGAACTACCCCACCGTATAGGCAGATGGGGTTTCTAGTGCCCCATCCCCTTAACAGTGAGGTTTTTGTCCCTTCCTCTGTCCCAGTTGCTTCATAGACCCGCAGGTCTCTGAAGGAGTGCTGCAACATCCGAGACCAACGAGGCTGGTTCCCAACCCCGGTTGCCCGTTGACGGCAACGTTGTACATGACCATTACCGAACCACGGTCTCTATTGCCGTGCCACCGAGAACGGCCATACAAAGAAGTCAAGCCAGGAGGCTTGACCAAAAGGGGAGAAGCTCTCCCCTTTCGCTGACCAGAGCTCCCTTAGCGCAGGCCGCTGGGCTTATAGACCAGGAAGCTGAGCACTTGGCACTGCTTAATGTTGTCGAACCCCACCACGCGAATGAAACAGTTGGGGTAGGCGCTGCGGCAAGCCTGCACTTCGCTGAGCACCTCCTGGGGAGAAGTGGCGCTGAACAGGGGCAGCTTCCACAGCGTCCAATAGCGAACCGTCGGTTCAGACGATTCGTTGAACTCTATGGCCGGGATGTAGCCCTGATCCAAGATGTACTGCACCTGCTTGATGATCTGCAGATCCGTCAGCGGCGGCAGATAGGAGAGGGTTTCGTAGCGGCGCTCTTTTGGTAAGGTTTGCATGATCGGTGTCACTCCGTTTCGGGTCTAGGGTTTTGCGGGGGGGATCCCGCTTCCGGGTGGGTAACGGGCAGGGATCCCGTCGCCGAGGTGATCCGTTCCAGATGATTGCGGCGGTGCTCCATGTTGGCTTGCTGGATGCCGGATTTGGCCATCTCCGGCAGGTAATCCACCACCTCCGCAGCAATGTGCTCGCGAACGGTCATGATGCGATAGGCCAACTCAGGACGCTCAGCCAACAAAGCCCGCAGGTAGGCTTCTCCATCCTGAAGGTTTTGCCGAGCGGAGAACTGCTGTAGCCAAAGGGCCCTGGGGGGATCTGTTTCGCTCAGTTGGGCCAGCACCGTGCGCATCGCCTGATAAGTCAGGTAGCTGATCAAGGTCTTGGCAGTGTCCTTGGCGATCTGTTTCAGATCCATTGCCGATCCAGGGAGGGAGCCAGCAGGGCAAGAGAACCGTGGGGATCCCTTGCCCCCAGCAGATCTCTAGAGGGTGTCGACGGCCTTGAACTCGAACTTGATTTCCTTCCACAGCTCGCAGGCAGCCGCCAGCTCTGGCGACCACTTGGCTGCTTCCCGGATAATGTCGTTGCCTTCGCGGGCCAGATCTCGACCTTCGTTACGAGCTTGGATACAAGCCTCCAAGGCCACCCGGTTGGCGGTTGCGCCCGGCGCGTTGCCCCAGGGGTGTCCCAAGGTTCCGCCGCCAAACTGCAGCACCGAGTCGTCGCCGAAGATTTCCACCAGCGCCGGCATGTGCCAAACGTGGATCCCACCGGAAGCCACCGGCATCACCCCTGGCATGGAAGCCCAATCTTGGGTGAAGAAAATGCCGCGGGAGCGATCGGCCTCTACGTAGTTTTCCCGCATGAGATCCACAAAGCCCATCGTAATGGCGCGGTCGCCTTCCAGCTTGCCCACCACCGTACCGGAGTGCAGGTGGTCGCCACCGGACATGCGCAAACACTTGGCCAACACCCGGAAGTGGATGCCATGGTTCTTCTGCCGGTCGATCACCGCGTGCATTGCCCGGTGGATGTGCAGCAGAATGCCGTTATCCCGGCACCACTTGGCCAGGCTGGTGTTGGCAGTAAAGCCGGCTGTCAAGTAGTCGTGCATGATGATAGGGGCGCCCAACTCCTTGGCAAACTCGGCCCGCTTGAACATCTCTTCGCAGGTGGGCGCCGTCACGTTCAAATAGTGGCCCTTGATCTCGCCGGTTTCCGCTTGGGCCTTGTGGACAGCCTCCATCACGAACAGATAGCGATCTCGCCAGCGCTGGAAGGGCTGGGAGTTGATGTTTTCGTCATCTTTGGTGAAGTCCAAGCCGCCCCGCAGAGCTTCATACACGGCCCGCCCGTAGTTTTTGGCAGAAAGGCCCAACTTGGGCTTGATGGTGCAGCCCAGCAGCGGACGGCCATACTTATTCAATTTGTCCCGCTCCACCTGAATGCCATGGGGAGGGCCCTGGAAGGTTTTCAGGTAGGCCACCGGAATTCGTACATCTTCCAGCCGCAGCGCCTTTAGGGCCTTAAAGCCAAAAACGTTGCCCACAATCGAGGTGAGCATGTTGGTCACCGAGCCTTCCTCGAACAGATCCAGCGGATAGGCGACGAAGCAGAAGTACTGGTTGTCTTCGCCGGGAACCGGCTCGATGTCATAGCAGCGGCCTTTGTACCGATCCAAGTCAGTAAGCAAATCGGTCCATACCGTTGTCCAGGTGCCCGTCGAAGACTCAGCCGCCACGGCTGCCCCCGCCTCTTCGGGAGGAACGCCCGGTTGAGGGGTAACTCGGAAACAGGCCAAGACGTCGGTATCCTTAGGTGTGTAGTCGGGAGTGTAATAGGTGAGTCGGTAATCCTTCACCCCGGCTTGATAGCCGCTTTTGGATTGGGTTGCTGAGTAGGCCACGTTGATCTCCCTCTGAACGAATTACAGAACCAGAAAATGCCCTTCACGGATGCAACCAAGAGGAAAAACTCAGGGCCAAAACTCGAGACCGCCGAGTTTCCGTGAATAAGACCGCCCCACAACCATGAGGCCAAAGTTGGGCTTTAAGACACTCTTCATCCCGGCGGATGGAAGCCCTAAACCCTTCTTTTCGAGCGCCTTCAATTACTAGCTTCGACTCCCTGGATTTGCAAACCCAGCGGAAAGGAATTTATACAGCGCCTAAGCTAGAATCTCGGCAAACACAACTCTATATAGGTTTAATCCTAAGCTACCATCCGCAATAATGGGCTGATCATTACTTTCTTTATGAGTTTGATTAGTTTAATTAAAGTAAGACCCCCTGCTTCCCGCTGAGAATACAGATTTCTTTGGCTTTCTTAATATCTTTTGGGTGGAATCCCCGGCCAAAACCAAAAGCTCCCTTCTTTGAGGGAGCAGAGCAAACCCACCCGCAGGGCCTGGACGGTCAAGAAACGGCTGCCAGGGTTGGCTGGGGTCTCTTGCTGATCACCTGGTCGATGAGGCCGTACTCTTTGGCTTGTTCTGGGGTCATGAAGTTGTCGCGGTCGGTATCTCGTTCGATGCGCTCTAGAGGTTGACCGGTGTGGTAGGCCAGCAAGCTATTGAGGCTGTTTTTGATGAAGAGGATCTCTTTGGCCTGAATTTCAATATCGGTAGCTGGCCCCTGAGCTCCACCAAGGGGTTGGTGGATCATGATGCGGGCGTGGGGAAGGGCAATGCGCTTGCCTTTGGTGCCCCCTGCCAGCAGAAAGGCTCCCATGCTGGCAGCCAAACCAATGCAGATGGTGGAGACATCCGGCTGAATGTGCTGCATGGTGTCGTAAATGGCCATGCCAGCATAGACAGAGCCGCCGGGGGAGTTGATGTAGAGGTAGATGTCTTTTTCAGGGTCTTCGGACTCCAAGTAGAGCATCTGGGCCACAATCAGGTTAGCAATGTCGTCGTCCACCTGGGTGCCCAAGAAAATGATCCGATCCCGCAAGAGACGCGAGTAAATGTCAAAGGCGCGCTCGCCTCGCGCAGATTGCTCAATAACGGTGGGAATCATGCCAGTCCAAACGATGGGTCAGTCCTTACTAGTGTAGTCTAAGCCACTGGACGGGTGCTTTGCTCAGAACGACTCACCGGCCCGCCTCCGTACGGGGCTCGATGGGGTGTGAGCCGGCTAGAACAGCAAGGAGACGGGGTGGTTATGGCGGGATCCCTCTTCTTCTGGGATGTGGAACGGGTCTGAGGTGTAGCTTTTTAACGATGGGGGAAGGCGAAGCCAAGATGGACGTGATCCCAGATGAACCGATCGTGATTGCCAGCCTGCTGAGCCTGGCTTTGCTGGGGATCTTGATTCTGAACTTGGCAGGGCGTGGGTCTGGGGATGCAGATTAAAAGGTTGACAAGCTTACTTATCCTTCTTTAGGATTAGGATCGCCTTGTCGGAGAGCGCCCCCATCGTCTAGAGGCCTAGGACACATCCCTTTCACGGATGCGACAGGGGTTCGAATCCCCTTGGGGGTATTGGGTCAGAGTTATAAGATAAAGCCATCAACAGGGGATCCCTGGCAGCGGTGACACCTTACTCAGACTTTACTCAGAGAGGCTTTGCCGCCACAAACCACTCCAGATACAAGCTGGGAGAGCGGGTCATCTGGGATCCCCATACAAGCGGCATGGGCAGCCAGCCAACTGCCACTCCGTCGAGGGGGATCCCTATTCCACCCTTACTCCTCAACAGGGGAAAAATCTCCAAAGCAGCGGCCTAGAAGGTTAGGCTTAGTTGTCCAATCGGCTACGGCTTGGGTTTGAGCAGACCTAGGGCCTGCCAGGATCAGGTGCTGGCCACCAGAGCTTCAGCCGGCGTGGCGGCGACCAACAGCTCATCTTTGATAAGCTCTGCCAGCTCTTGCAGTTGGTGAATCGCCTCTGCTCCTTCCAATTTCATGAGCTCTCGGTCATCCCGCATTTCTGTCCAGCTAATGGAGCATTCGGAAACCAAAAAGCGAATCAGGTGCCCCTCTCGTAAGCTGACCATAAACGAGGCACTCTCGAAAGACGTACCACAGGTGTAGCAAGAGGCTGGGTAGCCCCGCTTCTCCAAAACGATGGCCAGGGCCTGCAAACTCATCACCAGATCTTGAACATAGCTGCGGTATTGTTCCGCCAACCGTGTGAACATCACACTCCTCCCTAATGAATTGGCCTCTGTGGGGCTCCGCCTAGCTGCAAATGACCTAACTAGTAATTTATGCTTAGGGCTAGGTTTACATCTATCATAACAATCGACAACCCCTCAAGGAAGTGATTAAGGCCACAGAGTAGGCGAAGTCTACCTCAGTGAAATGTAGTATTCAACACTTCATCTTAACAAAGACATCAAAATTTACCTCGAGTCAATGCTCTTATCTATCTGGATCCTCACCCAGTGCTTGGCCCAGTCTTTTCTCAAAATGGCTCAGCGGCTGCTCGTGTCAGCAGGACAGTTGCCTCAAAGCTTTCTCTTGCAAGGGTCTCACCGATCGCGAAGTAAGACGCGGTCTTTTGACAAGAGACCGGCGGGAGTGTCAAGTGGGCCAAGGCTTGCAGACGAATGCAGATCAAGGTGGGTTCCCGCCCGATTATGCTGAGAAAATTCTCGGCATGGACAATTGAGAAGGAACGGCTTGATGCTGACACCTGTTGATCTGGAAAAACGAGTGGCTTATTTGCAGAGTCCCCAAGCCATTCGGGATCGCTGTCAGTTGCTATTGGAAAGGGTTTTGGCCGGTGAATCAGAGCATTTTCGCCTCGACCTGAACCGGCTGGGATCCGTAGCCGACTATGTGATCACCACAATGCGGGCCCATTATCCCAACGGGGAAATTCCCTTCCACAGCCGCTGGCAACATTTTCAGGTGGGATCCGGGGAGCGCCTAGCCCGTTTGGAAAATCGACTTAAAGACATGGATCCGCTGGAGCGGCTGCGATGCAAGTGGGATCTGGCCATAGTCAGCGTGCTGCTGGACGCAGGGGCAGGCTCTGCCTGGAAGTACCGGGATCCAGAAAGTCAGACGGTGGTGGGTCGTTCCGAAGGTTTGGCCTTGGCCAGTTTCGACTGGTTCTGGCAAGGTGGGTTTTCCAGCGATCCCCAGCAGCCTCTGCAGGTGGATGCGGCGGGCCTGGAGCGGATCACCTTGGCGGATTTGGCAGCAGCTTTCCAAGTGGGGCCGGAAAATCCTTTGCTGGGGCTGGAAGGACGCTGGCAACTGCTGCAAAGGTTGGCACAAACTTTGCGGGCTCAACCTCATTACTTTGGATCCGGTCACAATCTTCCTCGTCCAGGCCGGTTGTGGGACGCCATCCAGCCTGAGGATCCCAGCGGTGGGATCGAGGCAGCACAGGTCTTACAGGCGGTTCAGAGGGGGGTTGGCCCCATTTGGCCTGGGCGAGTCTCGCTGGCCGGGATCCCTCTGGGGGATGTCTGGCCCTATCCCCACCTGCCCCAAACGGAGCCGGGGAGCCATTGGGTGCCTTTTCACAAGTTGTCCCAATGGATGACCTATTCTCTGCTGGAGCCGTTGCAGCAGGAGGGGATCCCGATCTGGGGTTTGGATGAGCTGACGGGTTTGGCGGAGTATCGCAACGGGGGGTTGTTTGTGGATTTGGGGGTGATCCAACTTAAGCAGCCGGAGATTGGTCAGCAACCGTATCCTCCAGATTCGACGGTGATTGTGGAGTGGCGGGCCCTGACGGTGATTTTGCTGGATCAAGTTGCCTCCTTAATCCGGGAAAGACTGGGTTGCTCTGCCCAAGAGTTGCCCCTGGTGAAGATACTGCAAGGGGGAACCTGGACGGCAGGACGGCAAATCGCTGCCCAGCTCAGGCCAGATGCTTCTCCTCCCATCCAACTGCTCAGCGATGGCACGGTTTTTTAGGGATCCCCTTTCGAGATTCTTAAGAAGTTCTGTAATAATCTCAGGGCCAAATCAGGACGGGATCCCCAGTGCAGATGCAGGTACGAAGCGTGAAGGCGCTCGGTGGCCCATCCTTCCTGTTGAGGCTGGGCGGGGGATCCCCAGCTGTAGATTGGGCTGGGGGAGATGGGGGTGCTGCGGGAGCGGTGAAATTCATGACCGCGCAGGCGATCCCCAGCTGGGGCCAGCAGGGTTGGGCGCAAAACGGCAGCTGCGCGGTAGCCCAAACATAGCCGGTTGGCCATGTCTACTGTGATGGGCAACAGCCCGGCCATCGGGTAGGTCTTTCCCTGAAAATCGGTGAGGGATTGGCCCAGCACCATCAGTCCGCCACACTCGGCATAGAGGGGTGGGTGGGCGGGCGGGAGCGGGCGTTGGTTAATGCTCTCAGATAGAGGTGCTGCAAACAATTCCGGGAACCCTCCCCCCAGCAGCACGCCGTCGCAGGGCTCCGGTGGCCATAGCCCCACCTGGAGGGGGGAATACTCCAGCAGCTCGGCTCCACAGGCCCGCAACAGATCCAAGTTGTCGGCGTAGTAGAAGTTAAAGGCGTGGTCTTGGGCCACCGCCACCCGTACCTGTTCGCAGCGGCGGGGCGGAGTCCTTTCGGTGAGAGGGGGGATCCCTGGCCACAGCTCTCCTACCGCTGGAGGAAGCCTCCGAATGAGGGGCAATAGGCTATCCCAATTGACGTGTTGCTCGGCCAGCTCGGCCCAGGCAGCTTGCCAGTGGGGGAAGTGATCCAGTTCTGAGACAGGCACCAACCCCAGGTGGCGGCTGGGCAACCGCAAATCCTCCCGCCGGGGAAACTGGCCCAAGACTGGGATCCCCGCTGCAGCCGCTGCCTGCTGCAAGATTTGTCCATGCCGCTCCGAGGCCACCCGGTTGAAAATCACCCCGGCAATGGAGAGGCGGGGATCCCAGCGGCTCAAGCCGTAGAGCAAAGCGGCCACCGTCGTTCCCATGCCGCTGCCATCGATCACCAGCACCACAGGGATCCCGAGCAGGCGGGCCACATGGGCGCTGCTGGCAAAAAAAGGCTCCGTTCCGCCCTCGGGGAGGGGCAGGGATCCTGGCGCTCGTCCATCGAAGAGGCCCATTACCCCCTCCACAATGGCTCCATCCTTGCCCTGGCAATGGTGGCGAAAGCAGCGCTGCACAAAGTCCTCGTCGGTCAAGAAGGGATCCAAAGTGCGACAGGGGATCCCGCTCACCGCCGTGTGAAACAGAGGATCAATGTAATCCGGCCCCACCTTGAAAGGTTGGATGCGCAGGCCCCGTCGCCTCAGAGCGGCCAACAGAGCCAGAGTGATGGTGGTTTTGCCGCTGCCGCTTGCTGCCGCCGCCAGCAGAATGGCCATCTTTCCTGCCCAAGGGTTAGAACTCGATGCCGATTTGCGCCTTGATCCCCTGGTCACGGAAGGGATGCTTGACCAAAGTCATCTCCGTCACCAGATCGGCTCGGTCGATCAACGCTGCCGGCGCGCCCCGCCCCGTCAAGATCAGGTGAACCCGCTCCGGTTTCTCCGCTAGCCCGGCCAACACCCTGTCCGGCGAGAGATATCCCAACTTGAGGGCGACATTGATCTCATCCAGAAGCACCAACTGAAACTCCCCGCTGGTGAACAGCTCCCGCCCCTTTTCCCAGGCCGCCTGTGCATGGGCGATGTCTCGCTCCCGGTCTTGGGTTTCCCAGGTAAAGCCCTCTCCCATGGCGTAAAAAGCTATTTTCCCCAGGCCCAGCTCTGGATGCTCGACCAATTTCCGCAATAGCTTGGCTTCTCCTGGATCCCAGGCCCCCTTGATAAATTGCACCACCCCCACCGACAATCCCTGGCCGAGGGCGCGGAAGATCATGCCAAAGGCAGCCGTGGTCTTTCCCTTGCCCTGCCCGGTGTGTACGATGATCAAGCCCTTGTCATCTCGCATGCCCGACAGACGCTGCCGCTGGATCTGCTGGCGTTTTTGCATTCTTTGGCGATGCCGCCAGTTTGGGTCGGCCTCTGCGCCCGGTGAAGACTCCGCACCGCTATCGCAAGCGTCCTCAAGTTCTGTTGTCGAGAGGGGTTGGGATCCGGAAGCCGGTGCAGGCAAGCCAGACAGGGCGGGTTGGGCCATAATCAAAAGGAATCGAGATTCGCCACACAGGCTGAGGGGAACTGCACCACTGGCGCGACCGTCGGGGCAAACCCAAGTTCCCCACAGTGAACCGCCTTTATCCTAATCCGGTTTCATTCGGCTGGGATATGAGAGAACCGGCTGCCGCTTTCCGAGATAGCCTGCTAACGTACTGCTTCATCTGGGCAGTGCTGGCAATAGGGTGTTTTCAAGTCTTGCCCCGCATCCAAGTCGTATCTGCCGCCGAGTTGCAACCGTGGCTAGCGCCCAGCTACTTTGCAGGTCTGGGGGGATCCCTATTGGCAGCCTTGGGATCCCTGTTGGCCATCTCAGCCGAAACGACGCCAAATCCTGCCGACAAAAAGCATCTGCACCGCTTGGCTTGGGGATTGGGGACAGTTGGCTTTCTCGGCGTTCTCTCCCCCCTGGGCTTGGCCGGCGCATTCTTTCTCAAAGCCGCTCAGGGGACAGACTGGTGGCAGGGTCTGTTTGGCTGAAGCCGCCCACAGCTTATTTTTTTGACAAATGGGCGGAGGTTGGGGGTACTATAGGGACAAGTTCCGTTCTTTATCCAGAGCAGACTGAGGGACCAGGCCCAATGAAGCTGCGGCAACCCGGCGGAAGCCTCCGCTACGGTGCCAATTCCTGCGGTTAGTCAGTAACCGAAAGATAAAGGCAATAAAGTTTTCTCTAGAGGATAGCCCTCTTTGGCGGGGGACTTTTCTGGCAACTTTATCCTTTAGCAGCTCCCATAGCTCTGGTCGCGGCAGCGGGGCAAGGCCTTCGCGGCAGTGCTGGTGCGTCAGCGGTGCAGAACGCTTGCTGGTTGCTGGGCCTTTCCTCTGGCTGAGTTGGGGCTGGTGCGGAGCACCTGGGGATCCCTGGTTGGCTCTTTCTCCGACGGATAATGAACGAGCGGGTGAGCCTTGTTTTTTGTTCAGGTTCTCAGTTCTAGCTTTTAAGGAGAAGGTTCGTTGTCCAAGTCGTTTTTGTTTTCCTCGGAGTCGGTGACGGAGGGGCACCCCGACAAAATCTGCGATCAGATCTCCGATGCCATCGTGGATGCCCTCTTGACGGCGGATCCCCTCAGTCGGGTGGCCGCCGAGGTGGTGGTCAATACGGGCCTGGTTTTGTTGACCGGGGAGATCACCTCGCAAGCGCAGGTCAACTTCACCCGTCTGGTGCGGGACAAGGTGGCCGAAATTGGCTATACCGATGCCAAGAATGGGTTTTGTGCCGAAAGCTGCGCGGTGTTGGTGGCTTTCGATGAGCAATCTCCCGATATTGCCCAAGGGGTGAACATGGCCCTGGAAAGTCGCGGCTCCCAGGAAGATCAATTCGACTTGGTCGGGGCCGGGGATCAGGGGTTGATGTTTGGCTTTGCCTGCGATGAAACTCCCGAGTTGATGCCCTTGCCCATTAGCTTGGCCCACCGCCTCAGCCGCCAGTTGGCCACGGTTCGCAAAAACGGCACCCTGCCCTATCTGCGCCCGGATGGCAAAACGCAGGTGACTGTGGCCTATGAGGAAGGTCGCCCGGTGGGCATTCACACCCTGCTCATCTCCACCCAGCACACACCCACGATTGGCGCCATTACGGAAGAGGCGGCGGTGCAAGAGCGGATCCGCGCCGATCTCTGGGAGGCAGTGGTCACGCCGGTGTTTGCCGAGCTGCCCATCAAGCCGGATAGCCACACCCGCTTCCTCACCAATCCCACCGGCAAGTTTGTCATCGGCGGCCCTCAGGGAGATGCGGGCCTGACCGGACGCAAGATCATCGTCGATACCTACGGCGGCTATTCTCGCCATGGGGGCGGGGCCTTCTCCGGCAAGGATCCCACCAAGGTGGATCGCAGCGCTGCCTATGCGGCTCGTTACGTGGCCAAGAACATCGTGGCAGCTGGCTTGGCGCAAAAATGTGAAGTGCAGGTGAGCTACGCCATTGGGGTAGCCCGCCCCATCAACATTTTGGTGGAAACCTTTGGCACAGGGCGCATCCCCGACGAAGAGCTGTTGCGGCTGGTGCAGCGCCACTTCGATCTGAGGCCGGCAGCCATTTTGGCCCAGTTCCAACTGCGGGAGCTGCCCCGCCAACGGGGGGGACGCTTCTACCAAAATGTAGCGGTCTATGGTCACTTCGGGCAAACTCACCTGGATCTGCCCTGGGAGCGCACCGATAAAGCCGCTCTGCTGCGGGAGGAGGCTCTTGCCAAGGCGACTGCCCTCTTGGCCTAAGAGGGGATCACTAAGACGGCCTGCTGCCTCAATGCTTGCCCTGGTGCAGTTGCTTAACCAGGTGGGGTAGCTCCGGCAGGATCAGGCTGCGCATAGCCAGTTGCACGGCTGCTGGGGAGCCAGGCATGGAAAAGATCAAGCACTTTCCGTGGATCCCGGCGATGGCCCGAGAGGCGATGGCCCGACTGCCGACCTGGGCGTAGCTGAGCTGACGGAAGATCTCGCCAAAACCGGGCAAGGTTTTCTCTAAGAGAGCCTCAATGGCGTCATAGGTGGTGTCGCGGGGGGCGATGCCTGTGCCGCCATTCAACAGGATCACCGGCAGGGATCCGGCCCAATCCTGAACCTGCTCTCGAATGAGCTGCGGTTCATCTCGGAGAATGCAATATCTCTCCACCCGGTGGCCGGACTCCTGGAGGGCTGTGCAGATAAACTGGCCGCTGTGGTCGGTTTCAGGGGTGCGTGTGTCGCTGACGGTGATCACCCCACAGGGCAAGGAGGCAACGTGCTCTGCACCGCTGTCGCGATCAAGGGGAAAGGTCATGGCGGGGATCCCTGAGGAAAGAGAGTGGCAAGCCCATCAAGACTGTCCCTGAGGGGGCTCGGCAGGAGTTGGAGGGTCAACGACCGTCTGCTGGAGCTCTAGGATCCCTGAGGACTCTGCCCCACCAGCACGGGCGAGTTGGGGAGGAGGGGACTGGGCAAGCAGGCGGCGCAGCTTGGGGGGAAGCTCCTGCAACTGCTCCAACAACAAGTTTAGAGATATGGCCGGTTCTCGGGAAAACAGGGATCCCGCGGGGGGTACCGGCGGCAGAGGAGAACAGGCAAAGGCAGCCGCAGCCAAAGAGCGGATCCGCTCCTGCTGCTCTTGCCAAAGGAACTGGCCGATTTCTGGGGGAAAGGTAAGATGAGGAGAGCCGCGACGCTGCCAAAGGCGGAGAAGCTGCTCCACAGAGGCGGCCTTGTACCGCCCCTGGTAGAGGGCTTCTAGCAAGGCTGCCGGGATCCAAAGATCCGGGAACAACTGGCTCCAGCGCTCCACCCAAACCTGGCTGGGTTGACCTTCCAGCTCAAACCCATAGTGCTCCAGAAAGGTGGCAGGATCCATCAGCCCATGGCAGCCCAAGGAAACTCAACCCAAGCTAGTCCAGATCCGCCGAGACAAAGGGGAGATAAAGCCTTTCTCCCTGGATCTCGCAAGACAGCTCTCGTCCAAGAATACCCCTATTTGCCTTTCATGAAGGCTCTGTGAAGAGGCTATAAAGCTGCAAAGCTGCGGTACGCTTAAAGACTCAGTGGCTGACGGGCCCCAGCTCAAGCGCTGCCTCCAGAGCGCGCTCGCTATCAGGAAACTGCGTCAGCAGCCGTCCTAGGAAGGCGACATCTCCCGTCAGGCCGTACAGGGCCATGAGCACATCCCCAGCATAGCGGCTCTGGGGGAAGCGGTTCAGCAGCTCATTGCCGGCGTAGATCGCCTGGCGGGCATAGCCATCCTGCAGGGCTTTGGCTTCCAGAAAGTAGCTGTAGCTGAGGCTGCCAGGATCCACGTAGTCCGGCAGTGACGTGTCGAACAAGCTGGTATCTTCTGTCACTCCTGGGGGGAAGCCCGGCAGCGGATAGATGGCTGCCGTTTCCTCGGGAGGGTAGGTGGTGTACTGGCGGTAGAGGATCAGCACCTGCCGGTACAGGCTTTCTTCCTGAAGATGGGCAGGGGCGGTGGGATCCGCCAGCACAGAGCCGAGTAACTCTGCTGCTACAGCATGGTGATTGGCCCGCTGATAGTCCGATAGAGAACTGGAGGAAGCTGGTTGCGGCGGCGCGCTTCCATCAGCATCCCCACTCAGGCCACCGGCACGGGTTTGGTTAAACAGCCACAGGTACCCATTGCGCCAACCGTCGGCAGCGGCCCAGTGGGCGGCCAGTTGATAGCGTTGTTGGGGAGTGGATTGGGCTTGCCAACGGCTCAATTGGCGCCAGCGTTCTCGTTGGGCCTGGATTTTCGGTTGCAGAGGGGTGCGGCTGGCGGGCACGGGATCCCAGTCGTCCAGCCAGTAGCCGCCATCCAGCAAGGGGTAGCGATCCAACACAGCATCCAAAGCCAGATTTTCCGTCAGCTGCAGGGCTAGGTCGTAGCGGTGTTCGCGGGCGAAGCGAACCGCCAGAGCATAGCGGACGGCGGCGGCCAGAGGATGCTCGCCGTGGCGGTCGAGAAAAGCTTGCAACTCGCTGGGGGTTGCACCGCTGTCTAAGAGCAAAAGCAGGCGGCGGCGCAAGACGTAGCGCATGTCTCCATCGCCGAAGGGATCCGCCAGCCAATTGGCCAAAAGGACCAGTGCTTCTTCCCTTTTGCCCTGCCACTCCAAGGTGCGTGTCAGCCAGAAGAGGGCATCGTCGGCACCGGGATGATCCGGGTAGACGGTCAGCCAAGTCCGCCAAAGGGTCTCTTCCTCTGCTGGGGGGAAAGGCCGCGGGATCGGTTCGCCGGTCTCGGGGTTGTAGAGGGAATGGCCAAAATAGCTGCCCCCCCGAATGCGGGCGTATTCCCGGCAAGCTTGCGTAAAGCGGGAATTGGGAAAAGCTTCTGCCAACTGCAGCAAAACCAGGTGGTCGTCGATGCCGTGAAGAGAGGCAAAGTCCTCGTTGAGAGCCTTCTGCAGCAGCGGCTCCCCGCTGGGATCCCCTTTTAAGTAGAGAAGAGCCGCCGCCAAAAACCGCTGCGGGTCAGCATCATCGCCCACCACGCTGCGCAGCAACACCTGAGCGGCAGGGGGGAGAGTTTCTGGATCCGCTATCTGCAGCAGAAAAAAGTGTCGGGATGGGGGCGGTAAATCTTCGTACAAAGGGCGCACCGTTTGCACCGTCGGCTGTTCTAGGATCAACACTTGGCCGGCACGCCCATAAACATCAGTGTATGGAGAAACATTCCCCGCAACCCGCTGCCGCACCGCCTGCACCTGCGACAGCGCCCAAGAGGGGATCCTTTCCTCCTCGTAGGGCAAGGCGCTCAAGAGTTTCTTTGCCCGCTGCGGAGAGCTGCTTTCCAAGGCGGGGAGCAGCGCTCTGTAGACCTGATCTCGCAAGGGAAATTCTTCTTGGGTCAGCAAGCTGTTGAGCCAGTTGAGATTAAAACTCCACTCGGGGCTATCGGCTTGGATCCCGGCCAAGGCCAGCTCGGTGAGGCGCTGCACCGACTCTGGCCGATCCAGCCCAAACAGCTCGTATTGAGGCGCAATCTCCTGCCCGCTTGAGTAGTCATAGCCCCCGAACAAAGCTGCTGGGGCGAAAAACTGAGCCGAATTTTGCCGCAGCCGATCCTCCAACCACCAACGGCTGTAGGGCAGGCCATGGCTTTGCAAGGTGTAGAAGGCGTAGCTGCGGCGGCTCGGGTCGGCGGATCCCCCCCAGCGGGCCAACACCGGATAGGTAAGAGGAAACCAGCGATCACTTTGGCCGGGATCGAACGCTGGCGAGCCTCCATAGCCAAACTCAGAAAAGACGGTGTACCGATAGAAGATCAGATCCCGGTGCATCTGCAGCCGTAGCCGCTGCAGTAAGGCATAGCCCCCCGCTCCTAACCCCGCCAAGAAGCCGGCAGTGAGAGCCACCATTGCTACGGGACGAAGGGGAAAGCGGCGGGACGAGGGCGCAGCAGGAGGGGTAGCTGGATTCATAAAACCCAATCCAAATCAAAGCAGGCGCCCCCACTCTACTCGATACTCGACTGTGTTGGAAGACAGAGGGAATGCCCACAGCCGTTTCCAGCCGGCTTGAGACGCCGGCCCTCTGCGCCACCCAAGGTCATCAGTCTTACCCCTGCCTGAGAGGGATCCCGGCCAGCCATTTCTTGGAAAGGCTCTGCTGTATTGCTTTATCGTTGTTTCAAACAAGATTAAGACACTTTGCCGCCGACTCCTACCCCCACAATAAGAGGGGCGGCTGCGCCGCTCTTCTAAAACCCTTGCCTTTGACCATTCCTGCAGTGCATCCCCCGATTTCTTGGAGGCCTGAGTTGCCAGCACCCTTTCAGGATAGGCTCTCCCTTAGCCGGCGGTTGCCATGGCCTTCAACCCCTTCAAAATCAGGTAGTCCAGAATACTGGTGTTCTCCTCGCCGCGATAATTAAAATTGGAGCGCACCAGCCACAGCCCCTTCTGAGTGCGGCAACAGAGGTTCAGCAGCGTGCGGGCCAAAATCTGTTGACGCGCCTGTAAATCCCGCGCCGCATCGAAAACCTCCCCGTCCCATTCCGGCGTCAGCACACGGCTGTTGTAGAGCACATGCCAGAGGGAGCGGGACCAGCTGGGGTTGGTGATATCAAACCAAAATTGGTAATCCGCCTCCAAACCCCGAGTGATGTAGGCCCCCGGAGTTGCAACTACCAAGTAACGGGAATAGTCGGGCTCGAAGCGGCTGCTGCTGGGGGTCTGTCCCGAGCGGATCATGGCCAAAAAGGCGGGATCCCCTTCGGCGGGGAAGGCCTGGCGAAACCGCCGTGCCGCTTCCATCAACACGCGCAGCAGCTCTTGATCCTGAGGGGAAGCAATCGCCGGGGCTAAGTGATCGGCAAAAAACTGCTGGAAGAAAGCGGCCAATGAAGGGCCGGGATGATAGCCGCGCAGCCAATCGAACAGTCGCTGGTAGCGCTCCAGGTTGGCAAACCCTACTCGCTCTGGCTGCCGTACTGCCGTTCGGGGACGCAGAGAACGCCCCACCGGATCCCAGGTATCTTCGGCCAACAGAGCTGCCCGGATGGGATCCAGCCCCAGCACCCAGCTCAACATCAGCCGCCAAGCCGGCAAAGTGGGAAAAGCACCCCACTCGGGATGGGCCAATTCTGCTGCCGTCAGCACCGCCCGCACCAAGGGATAGCGGATCAACGCCGGGAAGGGGGCAATCGACAAAACCGGCACTTCCGACAACTGCTCCTGCAAGCTCAGGCTCACCCCCACATCCATACGGGGCAGCAAAACAGCAATGCGATGGGCCGGGATCCCGGCCCCCAAAAGCCGGCGAATTTGAGCAACCATCACCTCCACTGCCGCAAACTGGGTCTCTTCCTCCAGCGTTTGCACCAGCGGCAGCTCCCCCCCCTTCGGCTCAGGCAGCGGATGAGAAAACTGGGGATCCAGCACCCGCACAATCTGCACCCCTAAGCGGATCATGCCTGCTGAAGCGCGATGGCTCCCCTCCAGAAACCGAACCTGCGTTTTTGCCATCAAGAAGTCGGCCACAGCTTCCGGGATCCCGGTCAAAGAGACCCCGCCGCCGAGGGTGTAGCTGAAAAATTGGCTTTGCAAATGGGCTTGCCCCTGCCGGTAAAACTCCAGCGCCACCCCGCAACTGTCTTCCGCCTGATCTACGATCAGATGATCCCACTCTTGCCAAAACTCCGCCAGCGGCAGGATGTGTTCGCCAAACAGCCGAATTTGCAGACCAAAATCCAAGGATCCCAACCGAAGTGCTGCCTCCCACAGCCGCCCCACACAGCAGCCCATTGCCTGTAAGGCCTCTGCCCGCCGTGGATCCGCCTCTTCCGGCCAAGCCCTGGCCAGCCGGGATCCCACCACTTCTGCCGACAAACCCGAAGCCCCCGCAATGTAAGCAGCACTGCTGATCTGATCCCAGATCTGGAACTCCTTGAGCCCGACGCCGGCAAAGGCTTCCCCATGCCGAGGGCACAAAGCGCAGGCTCGTTCGCAGAGAAATTGAGTGAGATCTTTGGCCAAGGGGATCGGCTCAAACTGAGGAGGCAACTGAGGAAGGCGGGCACACACCTGCGGCCAATGATCGGCCAGAGAGCGCCCAACCCGCTGCAAGAACGTTTCGATCCGCCACGGCCCCACCAAGCCCGAACTGGACTGCTGCAAGCGCCGCAACACCTCATCCGCTTGCCGTTGACTCCGCACCAAAAACAAGACCCGGCCCGGATCGGATCCCGCCTGCAACAATCTCCGATAGTGATCTACACAAGCCTGGGTCAGCCCACTGCCTGCCCAGCCCATTACACTTTGGAAGGGAGATGGCTTCCCTGGCCAATGGCTCTTTTCTTCCACTTGAGCTGCCCTTACCCTCTCCGGCCTCTCCAACCAACCCATTTTCTCAGCAAAAGTCTGGACAAACGGGCCTTCGCTTCATTATGATTGTTTTCCGTTGCCAACTGAGTCCATCCGCTTTGGCGACCCGGCGCGCTGCTACACCAGATACTGCCTCTTTAGCAGGTAAGTCTGAGCAGCTCTCAAAAAAAGCAGTTTGGCGTGCAGCTTTGGGGGTGAACTAAGCAAAAGGCTCAGCGTTGCCGGCGCTGAACTTGGCCTCGGGGGATCCCTACCTTGCTCTTTCGCCTCAGCCGGCAGACTCAGCTTTGTCTTGAGCTTCCTGCTGCCACGCTATTGCTGTATGCCTATCCATCCGGCTAACTGAGCCATTGGCCTACGGCCCGCTTCGCGAACGGCTAGCCGATTGTCGGAGTGAGCCGGCTCTCAGTTGATGAAAACGAGTCGTGCAGGCTCGATTGGAGGTTCTTGTGGCACTTGGCATCCTCGGAAGAAAAGTCGGCATGACCCAGATCTTCTCTCCAGAAGGGCTGGCCATTCCGGTCACTGTCGTGCAGGCGGGGCCTTGCACCGTGACCCAGATCAAAACCCAAGCCACAGATGGCTACAACGCCATTCAGTTGGGCTACTTGCCCACCACTGAAAAGCATCTCACGCGGGCGCAGCGGGGCCACCTCACCAAAGCAGGGGTGACAGAGCTGCTGCGCCACCTGCGAGAGTTTCGCGTTGATCAGCCGGAAGCTTACCAATTGGGGCAGAAAATTACCGTCGAGATGTTTTCCCCCGGCCAGTTGGTGGATGTGGCAGGTACCTCCATCGGGCGAGGGTTTGCCGGCTATCAAAAGCGCCACCACTTCGGTCGTGGCCCCATGTCCCACGGCTCCAAAAACCACCGCCGACCGGGCTCCATTGGCGCCGGTACAACCCCAGGCCGCGTGTTTCCGGGGATGCGCATGGCGGGGCGGCTGGGAGGTGGCCGAGTCACCACCCGCAAATTGCAGTTGGTGCAGGTGGATCCAGAGCGGGATCTGCTGGTGATCAAGGGTTGCGTGCCCGGGGTAGAAGGAGGGCTGCTGGAGATCACCCCTGCCAAGCAGGTGGGCAACAAGCGCTAAGGAGGGATCCCTGGCAAAGGCTGACCCGCATCCGCAAAGACGAGGAAACCATGGCAAGTTGTGTGGTGAAAAATTGGCAAGGGGAAACGGTGGGCAGCGCGGAGCTGAGCCTTAAAGTTGCTCGTCCCGAAACAGCCGCCCACATCCTCTATCTGGCACTGCGCCGGCAGATGACCAATGCTCGTCAGGGCAACGCCCACACCAAGACCCGAGCTGAGGTGCGCGGCGGCGGTCGCAAGCCTTGGAAGCAGAAAGGCACCGGTCGGGCCCGTGCCGGCTCCATCCGCTCCCCACTTTGGCGCAAAGGGGGGGTGATCTTCGGCCCCCGCAAGCGGGAATACAACCTGGCCATGAACCGCAAAGAACGGCAACTGGCCCTGCGCACCGCTCTGCAAAGTCGGGTGGAAGACCTGATCGTCGTGGAGGATTTCCAGGAGCAGCTCAACCCGCCCAAAACCCGTGCTGTGGCCCAGGCTTTGCTGCGCTGGGGGGTGATGGAAGATCAATCGGCTCTGCTCATCGTTGCCGAACGCTCGGAAGCCGTAGAGCGGGCTGTGCGCAACATCGCCCGCGTTAAGCTGATCGGCCTGGATCAGATCAACGTTTTCGATCTGCTCAACGTCGATTGGGTGCTGATCACCGTTTCTGCCCTAGAGCAGCTCAAGGCCCGTTGGGGATCCGACGCTGCGCCGGCAGTTCTGGAGACTCCCTCTGAGGATGCACCTCAGGCCGACATAGCCGAAGATCAGGCCCTGCCCGGAGATGGGCCGGAAGATCAGGCCGTTCCAGAAAGCGAACACGAGGAAGCAGAGCAAACCCCAGCCCAACCTGAGGCCCAGGAAAACCAAGCTGCCCTCCAAGGACGTCCAGCAGATCCGCAGGGGCCAGAAGAGCAAACCGAAGAGCCCCAAGATCCAGCAGAAGAACTGGCTCAAGGAGCAGAGCCGTCAACGGTAGAAGAGGCCGAAGCAGCCCCAGCAGAGGAGGAAAGCGATGACTGAGAGCAAGCGGATCCTGGCCGACGTCCTGTTGCGCCCCGTCATCACCGAAAAGGCAACCGCCTTGATGGAGCAGCGCAAATATGTCTTTGAAGTGCTGCCCACCGCCACCAAGCCGCTCATCCGAGCTGCCGTCGAAGAAATGTTCCGCGTGCGAGTTACTTCCGTCAACACCCTGAAGCTCCCGCGCAAGCAACGGCGGGTGGGCCGCTTTGTGGGCTACCGCACCCGTCCCAAGCGAGCCATCGTGACCTTGGCGGAGGGAGATTCCATCACCCTCTTCCCGGACACCTGAACGCCCCTTTTGAGCTGTTGTTGTCCCGTCCCCCACCCCTACCTGAGCCATGGGCATTCGTACTCTCCGACCCTACACCCCCAGCACCCGTCACATGACGGTCTCTGACTTCGAGGAGCTGTCCCGTGACGAGAACGGCAAGCGGCCCAGACCGGAAAAGTCGCTGCTGCAATTTATTCACCGCAAGAAAGGGCGCAACAACCGTGGCGTCATCACCTGCCGGCACCGCGGTGGTGGCCACAAGCGGCTTTACCGCATCATCGACTTCCGTCGCGACAAGCGGGGGATCCCGGCGACCGTCAAAACTGTGGAGTACGATCCCAACCGTAGCGCCCACATCTGCCTGGTGGAATACGAAGACGGCGAGAAACGCTACATCCTCGCTCCCCGCAACCTACAGGTGGGATCCACCATCATGGCCGGGCCAGAGGCCCCCTTTGAGATCGGCAATGCCATGCCCCTGGAGCGGATCCCCTTGGGAACGGTGGTTCACAATGTGGAGCTGTATCCCGGTCGCGGCGGGCAGATCGTTCGCGCCGCCGGGGCTGGCGCTCAAGTGGTGGCCAGAGAAGGCAAATATGTCTCCCTCAAGCTGCCCTCCGGCGAAGTCCGCATGATCCGCGGCGAGTGCTACGCCACCATCGGCCAACTGGGCAACGTTGACCACAACAACATCAGCCTGGGCAAGGCGGGTCGTAGCCGTTGGTTGGGGCGCCGTCCCAAGGTGCGTGGCTCGGTGATGAACCCTGTGGATCATCCCCATGGCGGCGGGGAAGGGCGAGCCCCCATAGGCCGCAGTACCCCTGTCACCCCTTGGGGCAAGCCCACCCTGGGGTACAAGACCCGCAAACGCAACAAGCCCAGCAGCAAGTTCATCGTGCGCGGTCGTCGTCGCGGGGGCCGTCGAGACAAGGGCGGAAGGGCTGCTCAGTAGCCGCTGGCCATTCGCTCCCCGAAGCTTTTTCGACAGTGAATTGCTTATCAAACGGTTGAGGTTCTTATGGGACGTTCGCTGAAAAAAGGCCCCTTTGTGGATGCCAAGCTGCTTCTCAAGGTGGAGAAGATGAACGAGCGCAACGAGAAGCACATGATCAAGACTTGGTCGCGGGCCAGCACCATCTTGCCGGTCATGATCGGCCACACCATCGCCGTTCACAACGGCAAGCAACATGTGCCCATCTACATCACTGACCAGATGGTGGGTCACAAGCTGGGGGAATTTGTCCCCACCCGTACCTTCCGTGGCCACGCGGGTAGCGACAAAAAAGCCGCCCGCCGTTGAGATAAACAACGAGTAGGACAGTATTGAGCAGGAGGGAGAGCGCCATGGCTGATTCATCCCCTGAGGTTAAAGCGGTAGCCCGCTATATCCGCATGTCCCCCTTTAAAGTGCGGCGGGTGTTGGATCAGATCCGTGGGCGCACCTATGCCGATGCCCTGATTCTTTTGGAGTTCATGCCCTACGCTGCCTGTGAGCCGGTTCGTAAGGTGCTGCGCTCGGCGGTGGCCAACGCAGAGCACAACAACGGCTTGGATCCCCGGGATCTGGTGATCAGCCAGGCCTATGCTGATCAGGGGCCCGTCCTGAAACGGTTTCGCCCCCGCGCCCAAGGGCGGGCCTACCCCATTCGCAAGCGCACCTGTCACATCACCATCGCCGTCCGGCCCATAGAGGAAGCTGAAGCGGCGACGGCCTCTTAACCTCCTGTATTTCTAGCCCTTTACCCTTCAACCGACACCACCATGGGACAGAAGATCCACCCCACCGGTTTCCGCCTCGGCGTGATTAAGGAGCATCGCAGCCGCTGGTTTGCCGATCCAGCCCGCTACCCAGCCTTGTTACAGGAGGACGACCAGATTCGCACCTACCTGACCAAGCAACTGAGCAGTGCTGGTTTGGCCGATATCCAAATCGAGCGCAAAGCGGATCAAATTGACCTGGAGATCCGGGCTGCTCGCCCTGGGGTAGTTGTGGGTCGGGGCGGATCCAGCCTAGAGACTTTGCGCCAAGGTCTACAGAAAGAGCTGTCCGCGCTAGCGGGACAAAGCCCTGGTTCACGAGGTGGTGGCGAGCGAACCATTCGCATCAATGTAGTAGAGGTCACCCGTGCCGATGCCGAGGCGACCTTGTTGGCGGAAAACATTGCCCAACAGTTGGAACGGCGGATTGCCTTTCGCCGCATCGTGCGCCAGGTGATCCAACGGGCCCAGCGGGCAGGCGTACAAGGGATCAAAATCCAAATTGCCGGGCGTCTGAACGGGGCCGAGATTGCCCGCACCGAATGGACGCGGGAGGGGCGGATCCCTTTGCATACTTTGCGGGCCGACATCGACTACGCCGAGCACCTCGCCCACACCACTTTCGGCATCATTGGGGTCAAGGTCTGGGTCTTCAAAGGGGAAGTTCTGCCCGGGCAGGAACGCCACGAACAGAAGTTTCCCCTGCAACAGCCCAAACGTCGGCAGCAGCGGCGGCGGCCCACCTTCGAAGATCGCTCGGCTCAGGAGGCCTGAGGGCCAACACCGGAACGTCCAGGGATCCCTATCGCAGTTGACTTAAGGAACGGCCATGTTAAGCCCCAAACGCACCAAATACCGCAAGCAGCAGCGCGGGCGCATGAAAGGCAAAGCGACCCGTGGCAACCGCATCAACTTTGGGGAATACGGCCTTGTGGCCCTAGAACCCGCCTGGATTACAGCTCGACAGATCGAGGCCAGCCGTCGGGCCATGACCCGCTATGTTCGGCGGGGTGGCCAAATCTGGATTCGCATCTTTCCCGACAAGCCCGTTACTCAGCGAGCCGCGGAAACCCGCATGGGATCCGGCAAAGGCAACCCTGAGTACTGGGTTTGTGTCGTCAAGCCGGGCCGTATCCTCTTCGAAATGGGGGGAGTGGCAGAGCCCATCGCCCGCGAGGCCATGCGCCTTGCCGCCCAGAAGCTGCCCATTAAGGTCAAGTTTGTAACCAAAGCCGACTTTGAAAAGCCAGAGCCCGCCCAGGCAACGGCTTCAGAGGTGGCCACCAGCAGTGTATGAGGAGAGTTCAGCCATGCCCATGCCCAAAATTGCTGATGCCCGTGCTTTATCGGACGAAGAGCTGAGCAACGAAATCTACGCCGTCAAGAAAGAGCTGTTTGAGCTGCGTTTGCAGCAGGCCACGCGGCAGTTGAACCAGCCCCATCTCATCCGGCTGCGCAAACACAAGCTGGCGCAACTACTAACTGTGGAGGGAGAGCGTAAGCGGGGCAAACGCCCAACCAAGGAGGAGTAATGGCTGTTCGGGAGAAGATTGGCATTGTTGTCAGCAACAAGATGCAAAAAACGGTGGTTGTTGCTGTGGAAAATCGAGTTGCTCACCCGAAGTACGGCAAGATCGTCGTCAAGACCAAGAAGTTTAAGGCCCACGACGAGGAAAACCGCTGTCAAGAAGGGGATCTGGTGCGCATCACGGAAACCCGTCCCCTTAGCCGCACCAAGCGTTGGCAAGTTGCCGAAATCCTGAGGGAGGTGAAGAAACTATGATTCAGCAGCAAACTATGCTGACGGTGGCCGACAACACCGGTGCTCGCAAGATGATGTGTATTCGCGTGCTGGGCAGCAGTGGCCGTCGCTACGCCAGCTTGGGCGATGTGATCATTGGTGTCGTCAAGGATGCCCTGCCCAACATGCCCGTCAAAAAATCCGATGTTGTCAAGGCTGTTGTCATCCGCACCGTCGATACGGTACGTCGCCCTGACGGCATGTGCATCCGCTTCGACGACAACGCCGCCGTGATCATCAACAACGACGGCAACCCCCGTGGAACTCGCGTTTTCGGCCCTGTAGCCCGTGAGCTGCGGGAGAAAAACTTCACCAAGATCATCTCCCTTGCCCCGGAGGTACTCTGATGGTTCGCCCCCTCAAACCCAGCCAAATTCGGCGCTTAGTTCGGCGCCCCGGCATTCGCAAGCACCGCAACAGCCTGCGCTACAAAATGTGTATCAAGCAAGGGGATACCGTGCAGGTGATCTCCGGCGATGACAAAGGCAAAATCGGCGAGGTGCTGCGGGTCTTTCCCGAACGCAACATGGTTTTGGTGGAAGGGGTTAACATTGTTACCTACCACCGCAAACCTCAGCGAGAAGGGGAAAGTGGCCGGATTGAGACCAAGGAAGCCCCCATTCCCGTCTGCAAAGTGATGGCCTATTCCAAGAAGCAGGAAGTGGCCAGCCGCATCGGCTATCAAATCACCGCCGATGGTCGCAAGGTTCGCGTCCTTAAGAAAACGGGTGAGATTCTCGACTAAGCTTTTGATCCCTTTCCACCATTGGTTTGGCTCTGACCCAGCCCAGAGCCACAAGGAGAAGCCACCATGCCCCAGCGTCTGCAAATCCACTACAACACCGTCATCGTCCCCAAGCTGCAAAAGGAGTTGGGCTACACCAACATCCACCAGGTGCCCCGCCTGGAGAAGATCGTGATCAACCGCGGCTTGGGGGAAGCTTCCCAAAATGCCAAGGCTCTGGAATCCTCCATTGCCGAGATCAGCGCCATCACCGGTCAGCGTCCGGTGATCACCCGCGCCAAAAAGGCAATTGCCAGCTTCAAGATTCGCAAGGGCATGCCGGTTGGCCTGATGGTAACCCTACGGCGGGAGCGCATGTATGCGTTTTTGGATCGCCTGATCAACATTGCTCTGCCCCGTATCCGTGACTTCCGCGGCGTCAGCCCCAAAGCCTTTGATGGACGAGGCAACTACACCCTGGGCATCCGCGAACAACTGATTTTTCCCGAAATCAACTATGACTCTGTAGATCAGTTGCGAGGTATGGATATTTCAATTGTGACCACTGCTAAAACCGACGAAGAGGGCCGTGCCCTGCTCAAAGCGTTTGGCATGCCCTTTGCCTCCTAGGTTGCCCACCCTGACTTTTCTTGATCTGCATCGATCTTCCGAGGAGCACTGACCCACCGATGGCCCACACCAACGACACGATCGCCGATATGCTCACCCGCATTCGCAATGCCACCATGGCTCGGCACGAGTCGGTGGCAGTTCCGGCCACCCGCATGACCCGCAGCATCGCTCGCGTTCTTCATGAGGAAGGGTTCGTCAGCGAATGGAAGGAGGAGGGAGAAGGGATCCAAGCCCGGGTGGTGTTGCGATTGAAGTACAAGGGCAAAGGCCGCAACTGCAGGCCCATCATCAATGGCTTAAAGCGGGTGAGCCGACCCGGCCTGCGGGTTTACCGCAACCACAAAGAGCTGCCCCGAGTGCTGGGAGGAATTGGGATCGCCATCATCTCCACCTCCAACGGCATCATGACCGACCGGGAGGCTCGTAAGCAGGGCATTGGTGGTGAAGTCCTCTGTCTTGTCTACTAGACCTTAAGTTTTCTCTGGTCAGGAGTTTTTCCCATGTCCCGTATCGGTAGACGCCCCATCGCCCTTCCTGCCAAGGTGGAGATCCAGATCGACGGCCAACACATTGCAGTGAAAGGCCCGAAAGGTCAACTGTCCCGCAGTTTGCCGCCCTTGATCACAGTCCAGCAAAACGCTCAGATGCTCACGGTCAGCCGTCTCAACGATTCTCGTCCTGCCCGCCAACTGCACGGCCTCTGCCGCACTTTGGTCGCCAACATGGTAGACGGAGTGTCCAAGGGATTTGAGCGGCGGCTGGAATTGGTGGGCGTGGGCTACCGGGCTGCCATCCAAGGCAGCAAGTTGGTTTTGAACGTCGGCTACAGTCACCCTGTGGAGATCCCCTTTCCCCCCGGCATCCAAATTGCCGTTGAGGGAAACAACATCATTGTTGTCTCAGGCACAGATAAAGAACTGGTGGGCAATACTGCCGCCCGCATCCGAGCGGTCCGGCCTCCGGAGCCCTACAAGGGGAAAGGGATCCGTTATCTAGGGGAACAAGTTCGCCGCAAGGCGGGTAAATCCGGGAAAGCGAAGAAGTAAATAGCCCATTGCGAAAGCGGGACGGAGTCCTATGAAAACCAGCCGCAAAATCACCACCCAACGTCGTCATCGACGCATTCGCCGCAAGGTCTTTGGCACTGCCGAGCGGCCTCGCCTGGCCGTGTTTCGCTCCCATCGACACATCTACGCCCAGGTGATCGACGATGTAGCCCAGCATACCTTAGCCTCCGCCTCCACCTTGGACAGGGAGCTGCGCGAAAAATTCAAAGAAACCGGGACGGCTACTCAAGAAGCGGCTGCCTTGGTGGGCCGCTCAGTTGCCGAACGAGCCTTACAGATGGGCATTTCCCGCGTGGTTTTCGATCGGGGGGGCAAGCTTTATCACGGGCGCGTTCAAGCCCTGGCAGAAGCTGCCCGAGAAGCAGGGTTACAGTTCTAGCTACTGAGGACACAGCACATGGCTGAGCAGAGGGAACGTCGCAGAAGCAAGAAAAGCCGCGAAGAGCAACCCACCGAGTGGCAAGAGCGGGTCATCCAGATTCGCCGCGTCACCAAGGTGGTCAAGGGCGGCAAGAAGTTGAGCTTCCGCGCTGTGGTGGTGGTCGGCAACGAGCGGGGCCAAGTCGGGGTTGGCGTGGGCAAAGCCAACGATGTGATCGGAGCAGTGCGCAAGGGAGTTGTAGACGGTAAAAAACACCTGATTGAGGTGCCCCTCACCAAAGGTTTGTCCGTACCCCATCCCATGCAGGGGGCAGGCGGCGGTGCCACTGTCTTGGTCATGCCAGCAGCTCCTGGCACAGGAGTCATTGCAGGGGGGGCAGTCCGCACCGTTCTGGAGCTGGCGGGTGTACGCAACAGCTTGGCCAAGCAACTGGGATCCAGCAACCCCCTCAACAATGCCCGTGCCACCATCGATGCGCTGCGGCGGATGCGTACCTTCAAGCAGGTGGCCCAAGACCGAGACATCGATGTGCGCCGCCTACTTGGCAAGTGATGGACAGGTATATCGAGCAAGTGAGCCAGAGGTAGCCATGCGACTGGAAGACATTCGGCCTCAAGCAGGTTCGACGCGGCGGCGGCGGCGCCTAGGTCGTGGCGTCTCTGCTGGACAGGGAGCCTCCTGTGGCAAGGGGATGCGGGGGCAAAAGGCCCGCAAGGGGGGCAGTACACGGCCCGGCTTTGAAGGGGGCCAGACTCCCCTCTACCGGCGTTTACCCAAGCTTAAGCATTTCCCTCGCTACAGGCGGCGTCTGGAATACACCCTGGTTAACCTGCGCGCCTTGGCGGATCTGCCTGCCGGCAGCGAGGTCAGCCTGGAAAGCCTGATGGAACGAGGGATCGTCACCACCAACGATGGCCCGCTGAAGATCTTGGGAGATGGGGAAGTCAGCGTGCCCCTGACGATCAGGGCGGCGGCTGTTACCGCTTCAGCCAAAGCCAAGATCGAGGCAGCTGGAGGTCGGGTGGAAATCTTGGGATCCTAGACCGCCCCTTCCCGTTGCTCTGGCCGGCTTCTGCCGGGTGGCGCTGAGTTGCACTTTTTTGATTTTGCTTTGATTTTGCCGACTGCTCCACCAGCAGCGTAGAGTGGTAGATAGCTAACCTTGCCCTTTGCTCCCGCGAGATTCTCTTCCCTATGGTTGACACACGAGGTTCCGCCCCCTCTGCCCAAGAGACCTTTATGCAGATGGCTATGGCCTCTGGCCTGCGCAGCCGTCTGTTTCTCACCTTGGGCTTGCTGCTGTTGGTCAGACTGGGCATTTACATCCCCATTCCCGGTATCGATCGGGCCCGCTTTGCCGCCGAAGCTGCCAATAGTCCTGTGTTTGGCCTGCTGGATGTCTTCTCCGGCGGGGGGATTTCTGCTTTGGGGATCTTTGCCCTTGGGATCCTGCCCTTCATCAACGCCTCGATCATCATGCAGTTGCTGATCCCGGCCATTCCGGCCTTAGAGAACCTGCAGAAAAACGAGGGAGAACAGGGGCGGCGGCAGATTTCTCAATACACCCGCTATGTCACCTTGGGCTGGGCCATTATCCAGGGCATTGGCATTTCCTTTTGGGTGCGGGAGTTTGCCAGTACCACCAATGAGTTGGCCTTCATGGCCTCCACCACCTTGGCTCTGGCGGCGGGATCCATGTTTGTGATGTGGCTGGGAGAGATGATCACGGAGAAGGGGGTGGGAAGTGGCCCTTCGCTCTTGATCTTCGTCAACATTGTTGCCACTCTGCCCCGTGCCCTTGGACAGACCATCAGCTTGGCCCGTGCCGATAGCAGCACTATCGGTGGCATCTTGCTGTTGCTGGCAATCTTTTTGGCCACCATTGTCGGCATTGTCTTCATCCAAGAAGGCAGCCGCAAGATCCCGATCGTCTATGCCAAGCGCCAGGTGGGCAACAAGCTGTTCCGCGAGCAGAAAAGCTATCTGCCCCTGAGGCTGAACCAGGGGGGGGTGATGCCAATCATCTTTGCCTACTCGGTGATGTCCCTGCCTCTGGCCCTGGCCCAGTACACCCAAAACCTGACTTTGGTGCAAGTGGCCAACTTCCTATCCCCCACCTCCTGGTTCTACATTCCTTTTTATTTCGTGCTGATCCTCTTCTTCAGCTACTTCTACGCCTCTTTGCTCATCAACCCGGTGGATCTGGCTCAAAACTTGAAGAAGATGGGGGCCAGCATTCCAGGGGTACGCCCGGGCAAGGCCACTGCCGAGTATGTCGAAGGGATCCTCAACCGCCTGACGCTGCTGGGGGCTCTGTTCCTGTGCGCGGTGGCCATCATCCCGACGACGGTGGAACGGGCAACCGGCATCACCACTTTCCAAGGTTTGGGGGCGACCTCGCTACTGATTTTGGTGGGGGTGGCGATTGAGACCTCCAAGCAGATCCAGACTTATGTCATCTCACAACGCTACGAAGGGATGGTCAAACAGTAGTGCCGAGGTTGATCTTTCTGGGGCCGCCGGGGGCGGGCAAAGGTACACAGGCGGAGCGGCTGGCGGCCATCTACCACACGCCCAAAATTTCCACAGGCGATCTGTTGCGGGCCGAGGTGAAAGCCCAAACGCCCCTGGGGTGCCAGGCCAAGGTTTACATGGATGCGGGAGAGCTGGTGCCCGACGAGGTGCTGATCGGAATGGTGAAGGGGCAGTTGCAGCAATCTCCAGAGCAGGGCTGGATCCTAGATGGATTTCCTCGCACCTTAGCCCAGGCAGAGGCCTTGGAAGAGCTGCTGCAAGAGCTGGGCCAAGATTATGACTACGTCCTCAACTTGGAGGTGCCGGATGAGGTGGTGGTGGCCCGGCTGCTGGCCCGGGGCAAGGAACAGGGGCGCAGCGATGATGCGGATCGGTCGGTGATTCTCAAGCGTCTGGAGGTCTATCGGCAGCAGACGGCTCCCCTAATTGATTTTTATGAGGCCAAGGGGCGCTTGCAGCGGGTCAACGGCAACCAGCCGATGGAATCCGTACAGGAACATCTGCAGGCTCTTTTGGAAGGCTTCAGGAGGACGGCGTGATCAGAGCAGGAGCTGGAAATCCCTCCCAGCGGCGGGGCATGCAGCTTATTGAGATCAAATCTCGCCGCGAAGTGGAGAAAATGCGGCGGGCCGGTCGGGTGGTGGCCCAAGTATTGCAGGAGATCGCGGAGCGCCTAGAGCCGGGCTGGACTACGGCAGATATCGATACCTATGCTGAGAGACGGGTGGCCCAACTCAATGCTTTGCCCAGTTTCAAGGGCTACTACGGCTTTCCCGCCTGCGTTTGTGTCAGTGTCAACCATGAGGTGGTGCACGGGATCCCCAGTCCCCGCAAAGTGGTGCAGCCGGGAGATGTGGTCAAAGTGGATTTTGGCGCCATCGTCGAGGGCTGGCATGCGGATTCCTGTATCACCATCGGCCTGGAACCCCTGAGCGACGCAGCTCGGGATCTGATCGATACTGCGGCCAAAGCCCTGCAGACGGGCATCGACTGTGTGCGCCACGGCGTTTGGCTTCAGGATGTCTCGGGTGCCATTGAAGATTACATCGAGGGGCGGGGCTATTCTGTGGTGAAGCAGTATGTTGGTCACGGGGTGGGGCGCAACCTGCACGAGGAGCCGCAGTTTCCCAACTATCGCACCCGCGATCTGCCCAATCCCAAGCTGCGCTCCGGCATGACGGTGGCCATTGAGCCGATGGTGAATGCGGGGGGAGAGGCAACCCGAGTGTTGCCAGACCAGTGGACGGTGGTCACGGTGGATGGCTCTTGGTCGGCTCAGTTTGAGCACACGGTCTTGGTTACCGAGTCTGGAGCAGAAATTTTGACCGATCGCACGCCTTTTCAGTCCTAAGGGATCCCCTGATGAAGGACTGCAACGGTTAGGATAGAAGAGATGGAGTATATTTTCATTTCTTAACAGCGCGTGTCGTCGCGGCTGTGGATTGTTCTGTTGTTTGTTATGTCGTTTTTGGGAGGGCTCATTGTCTAAGGAAGATGCCATTGAAATGGAGGGGGTTGTTACGGAATCCCTGCCCAACGCCATGTTCCGAGTGGATCTGGACAACGGCTTCAACGTGCTCGCTCATATCTCCGGCAAAATTCGCCGCAACTACATCAAGATCTTGCCCGGCGACCGGGTTAAGGTGGAGCTGAGCCCCTATGACCTCAACAAAGGGCGCATCACCTACCGCCTTAAGAAAAAGTAAGTTCCCCAGCCGGGCTGCTGAGCATGAAGGAGCTGAGCCAAGTTCTCAAGACCAGCCTCTGGGCTACAGTCGGCGGCTTGGGTGCTCTAGCCGTTTTCAACGCTTGGATCTCTTCCCAAACTCAGCCTCTGCAGAGCCTGCTGCCGGGAGAGGAAAGGCATCACTTCTGGCGCGGCCATCGCCTGTTTTACAAGGTCATGGGATCCGGCCAGCCGTTGTTGCTGGTGCACGGCATTGGGGCAGGCTCCTCCAGCTATGAGTTTCGTGCCATTATGGCGGATCTGGGGCAGCACCATCAAGTCTATGCTCTGGATTTGTTGGGGTGGGGCAACTCAGAACGTCCAGATTTGGAGTACACCGGCAGCCTCTATGCCGAGATGATCGGGGATTTTGTCCAGCAGGTGATCGGGCGACCGTGTCACGTCATTGCCAATTCCCTCTCGGCAGGGTTTGTGCTGCGCTCGGCCCGCCTACAGCCCCACCATTGGCAGAAGCTGCTGCTCATCGCCCCTCTGGGAGACAACAGCCTCATCCCCGATGCCCTCGGGATCCCTTTGGCCCAGATTGCCTATGGATTCCTCAGCCTGCCCGTTTTGGGGTTGGCCTTCTACAACGGCATCACCGCCCCCTGGAGTGTACGCTTGTTTACAGAGCAGAGCTTGTTCTGATACATTTACGCTGAACACTGCTGAACATCACTGTTCAACTATGCAGCGATAGCATTCTGTTTGTTTCCATTCGCGTTAGCGGGACGGAGTCCAACCAGAATGGCGGTATCCCGCAAAGCTTTGAGTAGAATACCCAAAGCGCAGTTTCCGTGTCGTCTTACTACCA
>NZ_JANSIA010000006.1:0-28988 GCF_047461835.1 Synechococcus sp. R60.1
GCAACGGTTGCCGGGAAGTGAAGGGGGAAAGCGCTCGGGGGGTATTCCTCAGGGCTTTGCGGGATACCGCCTTCCTGTTTGGACTCCGTCCCGCTGACGCGAACAGAGATAGGCAGGATGCGATCGCTTCTTTCCTGAACCATGTTCAGGAGAGTTCAGCGTGAATGTATCAGTACTGGCCAACCAGAGCGGGCTGAGAAGTCTGGCTTTGTTTGGTCTCAAACAACCCGAGCTGGCCGTACAGCAGGCGCTGCAGGCGGGATTGGCGCTTGGACAGTCGGTGGCGGAGTTGAACAGGTGTTTGCGGCAACTCTCCTACCCGCAGGTCAAGCTTGCCATCGGGATCCACTACGGCCCAGTCCTTTTGCTGCCCCTCGATCCCCAAGATCCGCAGCGGTTGTCCGCCTTCGGGAAGTCGGTTCAGTTTGCCACCTGGCTGGAGTCGGTTGAGGATGTTTCGCAAGGGGGGGAACAGTCTGAGGAACAGAGCTTTCGGTTGCTCATCTCGGCAGCCGTGTATCGAGCCGTGGAAGGGCAACTCCTGCAGGTGGAGCCTCTTTCGGTGAAACCTTTTCCCAACGCCAAACCCATCCGAGTTTACAGGGTGCACCCTGACCAAGTTAGCTTGCCGACTGGCGAGGAGCAAGCTCCAGAAGCAACCAAGCCTGAACCGCTTGGATGGCTGGAAGCGCTCCGGGAATGGCTACAGGCTTGGTCTCGTTTTTGAGGGATCCCTTCAGGCAAAAACGCCATCCCTTTGCTGAACTTGGGCCTGCAAATAGGGGATCCCCACCCGATGGCAGTAATCTCCAAAGCTCTCGCCAGGACGGCGCTCCTGCTTGTAGACCTGCAGGAGAACTCTCATCAGCGGCACGATCTGGCTGATGTGTACCCGATCCTGAAACACTTGCGCCAGGCGATCCCCCTGCGGGCTGGCTCCCAGCCAAATCTGGTAGTAGCCATCGGGGGCGGATCCCACCAATCCCAGTTCCGCCAAGTAGGGTCGGGCACAGCCGTTGGGGCAGCCGGTCATGCGCACCAAAAAGGGCGAATCCTGCAGATCCAGCTCCTGCAACAGCCGATCCAACTGGCGAACCAGCCCCGGCAAAGCCCGCTCCGACTCAGTAATGGCCAAGCCGCAAGTGGGCAGGGCAGGGCAGGCCATCGACAGCCGCACCAGTTGAGGGATCTCTTCTTTGGAGAGCACCCCGTGGGACTTGAGGATCTGGTTGATGGCCTCCCGCTGGCCATCCTCGATGTCAATAAAGATCACGTCCTGAGTGGGGGTCAGCCGCATGTCCAGAGAAAACGCCTCCACAATCCGGCGCAGCGCCGTTTTGAGCTGCCGCTCTGGGGTGTCCTGGATACGGCCATTTTCGATGGAAATGCCCAAAAACCAACGGCCATCCCCCTGCTCGTGCCAGCCCAGGTAGTCGTCGCTGTTGGGGACAAACTTGGGCATGCGCCGGAAGGGCAACAACTTCTCCCCCAGGTACTGCTCGACCACACGGCGAAACTTGCGGATCCCCCAGTCTCTCACCAAGTATTTCAACCGCGCCTGCTTGCGGTCGTGCCGGTTGCCGTAGTCCCGCTGTACCGCCAAAACCGCTTGGCAAACCCGATACACCGCCTCCGGAGGGGCAAAGCAGAGCTTTTGGGCCAAAAGGGGCTGGGTTTCTTCCTTGCCGTGAGTGCGTCCCATCCCGCCACCTACCACGATGTTGAAGCCCTTGAGGTTGCCCTTGCGGTCGGTGAGCACAATCAAGCCCAGGTCCTGGGAGTACACATCTACCGTGTTTTCCCCAGCTACGGTGATGGCTGTCTTGAACTTGCGGGGCAAATAGACGGGGCCATACAGAGGTTCTGGCCCCTCCAGGCGCACCCCGTTGCCCACAAACTGCTCTGCTTCCCGCACTTCCTCATCCACCGGTGGGATGGGAACCGGCTCCCCATCCACCCAGATCTCGTAGTAGGCAGAGGTCTTCGGAGCCAACAGATCCGCCAGCTTGCGGGCATACTCTTGGGCATAGCGATAGGCAGGGCGATTTTTGTAGGGGGCCACCGGTGCCATCACGTTGCGGTTGACATCGCCGCAGGCGGCCAGGGTGGATCCCATCTGTTTGAGAATGCTGGCTATGGTGGCCTTGAGGTTTTTCTTGAGGATCCCGTGCAACTGAAAGGTTTGCCGCGTTGTGGCTCGCAGGGTGCCATTGCCGTACTCATCGGCCAGCCGATCCAAGGTCAAATAAAGCTGCGGGGGCACGTGTCCCCCGGGGATGCGGGTGCGCAACATCATCGAATAGGCCCGCTCCAGCCCCTCCTGCTTTCGCTGCTGCCGCCGATCCCGGTCGTCCTGCTGGTAAGCCCCGTGAAACTTCAGCACCTGCACCGCTGCTTCGCTGAAGTGGGTGGTGTCTTGGGCCAGCTCCTGCTGAAGGGGATCCCGTAGAAAGTGGCTGTCTGCCTTGATCTGCTCCACCTTGGAACGCTTGGCCTCGGATGGGATCATGGGGGGCATTGATAATCTCCAGTAAACCGGTCGGAATACTTGTGAATAACAGGCTATCACCTCCTTTGAAGAGCGTCCAGTTGGAAAAGTCAGCCTCTTATCCGGGTTTTGTCCCAAACCCGCAAAGCTTGTCATTTGAGTCAGCTGGAGATGTCGGCGCTGCTAGCTGGCCAGGGCTAGGCGGGCACCGTACTCCTGCACCGACCACAGTTGCCAGGCACAATTCCCCTGCAGCTCCAAGACCAAGTCGTGGTAGGCCAGGAGGGTGGGGCGATGCCCAACGCTGATGTAGGTGGTGTTCAGGTGTTGCAGCTGCAGGTAGAGCAGTTTTTCGTTGGCCACATCCAGGGCGCTGGTGGCCTCGTCCAAAATGGCGTAGCGGGGCTGGGTGATCAAAATGCGGGCAAAGGCAAGACGCTGCTGTTCCCCTAGGGAGAGAGTGCTGGCCCAGTCTTTCTCCACATCAAAGCCGCCCACCCGCTCCGGCAAGTCTCCCAGGTTCACCTGGGCCAAGACTCGGATGAGATCTTCATCGGTGAGGTCTCGGCGGCGTTTGGGATAGAGCAGTTGATCCCGCAGGGATCCCAGCAGCATATAGGGTTTCTGGGGCAAAAAGAGCATCTCCTGAGTATCTGGGCGGGCGATGGATCCCTGGCCGTTGGTCCATAGGCCGGCAATGGCCCGCAGCAGAGAGCTTTTGCCGCTGCCGCTAACACCGACAATCAGCAGCCGTTGGTCGGCTTCCAAGGCGAAGGAGAGATCCCGAACCAGGGTTCGTTCTGAATTGGGGGTGAGCAAAGTGACGTGGTTTAGCGCCAATTGCTGGGCAATGCGAGTTTGAATGTTGCTTTCCCGAGCGCTGGTGTGGCGCAGTGCCGGATCTTCCAGAGACTCGTGAAAGGAGCCTAAGCGGTTGATCCCGGCGGCAAAACTGGAAATGCTTTGAATCTGGTTGGCCACAATGGAGAGGGCGCTCAACACCTGGCTGAAGGCAATGGTGGCTTGGGTAATGGTGCCGAAATCTCGCACGCCGCTGAAATAAAGGGGGGCGACGATGACATAGGGCACAATGCGGGTGAAATAGTTGTAGGCGTATTGGAAAATATCGATGATGGCCTGCCAGATGATCAGCAAATTAAAATTGCGCAAGGCCGCACCAAAGCGATGCAAAATTTGCCTGAGTTCTTGATCCTCTCCCTGGTAGAAGGCAATGGACTCGGCATTATCCCGCACGTGCACTAAGCTGTAGCGAAAATCGGCTTCGTAGCGCAGTTGATCGAAGTTAATTTTAATCAGCTTGCGACCGGCCAAAATGGCGATGGCAGTACCAATGGTGGCATAGACCACCAGACCCAACGCCAACGGACGAGAAATGCCGTAGAGGATGCCGGTGAAGGCGTAGAGGGTGAGAATCGAGTCAAGGATGTCCAACAGGAAGGAAAGGGTGGTGCCGGTAAAGGAGCGGACATCCTCTGATATACGCTGGTCGGGGTTGTCGATTTCGGTGTTGGCGGCGTTGGAATCCAGCTCGTAGTAAGCCCGCTGATCGAAGTAGCGATCCAGAAAATGATCGGTCAGCCATTCTCGCCAAAACAGCCCTAGCTTGAGGCGAGTGTAGCGGTAGATCACCAAAATGGGAATAGCTGAGATAATCAGCACTCCATAAATAATCAAAAATTGCCAGAAAGTGGGCTCTTCTTTTTGCTGCAGAGCTGTGTCGATAAACCGAAAGATAAAGCTGATCATCACGTTCAGCCGGTTGACCGTCAGCGACAGAAACAGCAAAAAGGTGAGCAGCACCCACTGCAACCAGCGCTGGCGAAGCTGCCGCCACACTGCCCCAAAACAAAGGCTGCTCAAAGCCAAGCTGACCGAGGCTACCCACAGCACCGGCGAGGACAAGTTTCTCTCCGTTTGGGCCACCAATCCGGCTGCCACATTGGTGAAAAACTCCGGGAACAGGGCTTGACCGACCAAAGTTACCCCAATCTCCACAAAGAACATCAGGGCAACCACAAACACCATGGCCGCTGCCAGCAAGCCCAAAAAGATCCAGCCCCCATAGCGCACTCTGGGGTAAAAGTAGGGCTGGGCCACGGTGATAAACCGATCCCACAGTTTGCGGTCGAAGTTAAATTGAGAGGCTTGGGATTCCATTTTTGCGGTCGGCGCAGAGAGCAAGATCGACATCTCCCAGGCTAGCAGGCCATGGGTGCCAATCTGTGTTCAACAGGAGCGGATTCATTAGGGGTGAAACGCGGATCCCCCTTGTCCCATCCAAACCGTCTTGGCTCTGGGTCTTGCTCACCCACACACCCCTTGCTTAAAGCCAGTGTCCCTTCAACCTTGCAACCGGTTTTGCCAAGCCGATTGGGCCGCCAGCCACACCGTCTGAACCGGCACGTGAAACTCCTGGGCGCGGGCCACACAGTCGCGAAACTCCGGCTGAGCGTTGACGATGCGGCCATGGTGGCGGGCCACTTTGATGTCGACCAAGCCGTAAGGGGTTTCCACCCGCTCGATAACCCGCTCCAGTAGGGTGCGCTGCTGTTGGAAGTGGCGAATGCCCAGGGTGGTGGTCTCCCGGAAGATGAGATCTTGACACTCCGGCACCCGATCCGGCGGACAGATGACGGTAAGCAGGATCCCCGGCCGCCCCTGTTTCATGGTGATCGGCTGGGTAAACACGTCCCAGGCCCCGAGGGCCAACAACTGCTCGCAGGTGTAGGCAACCACTTGGGGGTTGAGATCGTCAATTTGGGTCTGCAACACCGATACCGTTTCCGTTAGCTCTCCCCCATCGGCTTCCCCGATCCAGAGACGAAACACGTTGGGAATGGGCAGCTCTTGGGCACCGGCCCCACGCCCCACTTTTTCCACCCGCATCGGCGGACAGGGGCCAAACTCTTCCGCCAACGCCACAGCCAAGGCTGCTCCTGTGGGGGTCACCAGCTCGGCTTCCACCCCGTTGCTGAACACCGGCACGCGGCCCATTTCCCACAACTCGATCACCGCCGGCACCGGCACGGCCAATTTGCCATGCTCTGTGCTCACCCAGCCGCCCCCAACAGGATGGGGGGATGACAACACCCGCTCCACCTGCAGCCAATCCAGGCCGATGCAAGTGCCGACAATATCCACCAAAGCATCCACTGCCCCCACTTCGTGAAAGTGCACTTTTTCCACGGGCACTTGATGGACTTTTGCTTCTGCCTGCGCCAACTTTTCAAACACCGCCAGGCTGCGGGTCTTGATGGCTGGGGAAAGCTGGGATCCCGCGATCAAAGCCTGAATCTCTGCCCAATGCCGAGCAGGGGATCCCCCACTCTGGGATCCCAGCACCTCCACCACAGCTTGCAGAGCAGGCTGCCCACACCGCTGCACCCGGCTCACCTGCAGGCTATATTCCCCCTCGATGCCCAACGCCTGGAGCTGACGGTTGAGGTACTCCAAAGGCACCCCGCAATCCAGCAGGGCTCCTAGACACATATCGCCGGCAATGCCCGCCGCACAGTCGAAGTAGGCTATTTTCATGCTGGAGAACTGGGGGTAGCCGCTGCCGCCAGAATGGACTTGGATCCCTCTTGATTGTAGGCAGCAACCGGCCTGGAAAAGGCGATGGGAGAAGAATCAAGCTTCTCCAGAGTCGGAAGATTCAGAAGATCGGGCAGCAGATTCACGCCACTGTTGGATGATGTTGCCCAAATTGCGCCGGAATTCTCCAATTCCCAGCAGGGATCCCGGCTCGGGATCCCAGGAAGCTGAGAACACACCGTAGCTAATGCCCAAAAAACCAAGGCCAAACAAAGTTAGCGACTCCGCCAAGGTGAAGTAAGGGGGCAGAGCGACCACGTGGTTGGTCAAGAGATAGTAATTCACAAAAAAGCTGCTCAGGCCCAGCCCAGAAGGGATCCCAGAAAACACCAGAATCCGCCGCACCATCCGCCGGCTGACCTCAGGGGGAATCACGGCAACAGGCTCCTTCTTGGCCGGCTTCTTCTCCACCTCAACAGAGGCGGAGGGGGAGCGACGGCGAAAGGTTTTGGACTGGCGGCTGGATTTGCCCACGAAGACAGATCTCCGATAGCGTTTTGGATGGGCTGCCTACTTTTTCACCCGGATGTTCAGCCGTTCGGCCAGCTCCCGGAAGCGGTCAGGAGAATGCTTGGCGATGTAGTTGAGCAAACGCTTGCGACGACCGATCATCATCAGCAGGCCGCGGCGGGAGTTGAAATCCTTCGGGTTTCTCTGAAGGTGCTGAGAGAGCTGGTTGATGCGACTGGTGAGCAGAGCCACCTGAACCTCGGCAGAACCGGTGTCGGTGTCGTGCAGTCGATAGCTCTCAATGATCTGCTGCTTCTCTTGTTGCAATAAGGCCATAAGATCAAGGGACTGGATGCACTGCTTCAAGATAATAACATCGGCTTTTCCTCCCTCGCTATGGCCGAGGAGGGTTATGGAGAGAATGGGATATGACAACAACCTCTGGGGATCCTCCGGCACTGCCCGCTTTGCTGGAGCTGTTGAACTCACAAGACTTGGGAAATCGGCTGCGCGCTGTCAACAAAGCCAGAGAACTGCCTGGGCCAGAAGCCCTGACATTGCTGCAGCGAGCGATTCACGACGAGAATGCCCGCGTCCGTTATGCTGCCATCAGCCAGATGGGCACCCTGTCTGGCGTCGATCCGAACCTACTGTTGCCCATTTTGCAGCGCTCTTTGCGAGAGGATCCGGAGTTCGATGTGCGGGCTGCTGCCGCCGCTGCCCTGGGGGATCTCAAGCAGCCACAGGCCCTGGCCGATCTTCTGGAAGCTTATCGGCGAGAAACGGAGTGGCTGGTACGGTTTAGCATCATCGCTGCCCTGGGAGAGCTGGGGAACCCTGCCGCCTTCGACACTCTGGTGGAAGCTTTGCAGGACAAGAGCGAGCTGATCACCACAGCCGCTGCCGCTGCCTTGGGCGATCTGGGGGATCCGCGGGCCATCCCCTACCTGGATCCCCTCATTGATTCCGACGACTGGCAACTGCGCTACCGCGTCTGCATTGCCCTGGCCAAGTTGGGAACAGAAGCCGCTCGCGCCGGACTGACCCGGCTGGCCCAGGATTCCCAAGAACAGGTGGCCGTACATGCCCGGGCTGCCTTGGGATCCCTGTAGTTCCCTAGCTCATGGCATTGATGATGTAGTCAAAGTAAGGGGCGGCTTCAGCGGCTGCCGCCGGCTCCAACAAGCTGAGGGCAGCTTCCTTCAAAAAGACAATCGCATCGATCATGCCGGCGATGGGTACATTGAGGGCATTGTACATTTCCCGCACCCCTATCAGGCCGATAGACTCAATCGGCTCTTTGCTGCCGGCAATAATGCCATAGGTCACCAGACGCAGATACCAGTCGTAATCTCGCAAACATTGGTTGTAGCGCTTGTCACCGTAGGCATTGCCACCGGGTTGCACGTACTCGGGCCGCTTGGCGAATAGCTGCTTCTGGGCCTGGTCAATGATGCGCTTTTTGTTTTCTGCTAACACCTGAGCGATTTGCAAGCGCCTCTCGCCGGTGGTCATGTAATTCCTGATGGCTTCCAGTTCGCTAACTGAGAGGTAACGCAGCTGGTCATCCGCGGTCTCGATGATCTGGTTGATCACGCTCACGGTAGGGATTCTCCTGTTTTCTAACTTGCTTTCAATTCGGTTCATCAATTCGCAACCCATCCCCCCAGCCCAAGGTCGGCCCAAGAGATGAGCAGGTAGCTCGGCAAACCAGCGCCGCCGGCTGCTCCCAGTTTAGGATAGGGCAAACCTTCCCTCAAGCACTTTGGCGTGACTCCATCTCGAGACTGGCCCTAGATCCGGCCTCGCAGCCATTGGGCCATCTCATTGCGGCGTGGGGCAGCCTCCAGACACACCTCTTCGGTAATCCGCCCCTCTTGGTAAAGCCTAAACAGGGATTGATTCATGGTACACATGCCCTCATAGGAGCCGTCGGCGATCAGCTCCTCAATTTCATCCACCGCCCCCCGCTTGATGTAGTCCCGAATGGCATCGGTGTTGCGCATGATCTCGTGGGCCGCAGCTCGCTTGCCATCGGTGGTGCGCACCAGGGTTTGAGCGATGATCGCCACCAGGGTTTCTGCCAGTTGCAGGCGCATCGGCTCCTGTTCCTCCGGCTTGTAAATCCCCAGCAGACGCTCGATGGTGCGGACGGCGCTGTTGGTGTGCAGGGTTCCAAAGACCAAGTGGCCCGTCTGGCCGGCCTTCAGGGCAATATCCACCGTCTCTCGATCCCGCATCTCCCCAATCAGGATGATGTCCGGATCTTCCCGCAGAGAGGCTTTCAGGGCATTGGCAAATTCCAGGGTGTGGATCCCGACCTCCCGCTGCCGCACCATCGATTTCTTGCTCTGGTGGACGAACTCGATGGGATCCTCAATGGAAATGATGTGTTTGGGAAAGTTGGAATTGATGTAGTCCACCATCGCTGCCAAGGTTGTGGACTTACCGGATCCGGTGGGGCCGGTCACCAAAACCAAGCCTTTGTGCTCTTCGGCAATGCGCTTCAAGACTTCCGGCGCCCGCAACTGCTCCAGCGTCAAAATTTTCAACGGGATCAGACGCATCACCATAGCCGGGCCAAGCAGGGAAACAAAGCAGTTGACCCGACACCGCACCAAACCCTCGTACTGGATGGCAGTATCCAGTTCCAAACATTCCTCAAACTGGCGAATTTGGCTCTCCGGCAGGCTTTCCCGCAGCCAGCCATAGAACATCTCGGTGGTGGTGACCGGGTAGTTGGTCAAAAGCATTTGCCCCCGATCCCGAAAGCGAGGCACTTCCCCCACCCCCAAATGAATATCGGAGTAGCCTTTGTCATAGGCTTCCTGCACCAGTTGGCGCAGAGTCAGGCCCGCAGGAGTAGCCGGGGCCACCGGGATCCGACCGGCAGCCGTTGGGCGAGCTGGTGGCGCAAAAGGCGGAGCGGCAGGATTGGGGCTGGGCGGCGGCACTGGAGGCCGAGCAGCAGCCGGGGTGGGCGGGGGCATCTGAGGAGAAGCGGCAGAGCCCGGCACAGGCACCGGTACCTGAGGGGGAGCGACAGCCACACCAGGCGGAAGGGGCCGACCCAGAATGGGGTTGGGGGGATTTTTGGCATTGGCAGGCCGGGATCCCATCCCTTGGGAAGCTGAACCCAGCACCGGATCCAGTTGCGTTGGAGGCTCCACCGGGGGCACCGGAGCAGCCGGACGAGACGGACGCTGCATGACCGGCGGAGCCGGGGGCTGCCAATTGGAGTCCAAATCGGTGGGAAACTGGTTTTCGGGGCTGACCTCGCTCATGACGGGCCTCGCTTCTGGCAGGGTTTGCGTCGATCTTAGGCTAGCATTCCCCGCCTGAGCAGAGGCTTAACCCACTCACCGACAAAGCTCCGGGAAGCTCCCTAAAAATTGGACGGATGGCGAATGAGACTCAGAAACTCTTCGCGGGTACGGGGATCCTCCTGAAACACCCCCACCATCGAGCTGGTGACCGTCCAGGAGCCGGCCTTTTGTACCCCCCGCATCACCATGCACATGTGGGTAGCCTCGATAACCACCCCCACCCCATAGGGATCCAACACCTCCATCAAGGCTTCAGCAATTTGCCGTGTCAGGCGTTCCTGAACCTGCAGGCGACGGGAGTACATCTCGACAATACGGGCAATTTTGCTTAGGCCCACCACCTTTTGCTTGGGGATGTAGGCCACATGGGCTTTGCCGATAAAGGGCAGCAGATGGTGCTCGCACAGGCTAAACAGAGACACATCCCGCAACAGCACCATCTCGTCATGGCCCTCATCAAAGATGGCACTGTTCAGTAGCTCCTCCAAAGACTGCCGATACCCACTGGTCAAAAACTTCAAAGCCGCAACCACTCGTGCCGGGGTTTTTCGCAGCCCCTCCCGTTGGGGATCCTCCCCGATCCCCCGCAGCAGCGTCTCCACCGCCGCCACCATAGCCGGATCTGAGACATCCGAGCTACCCAATTCTTCTTCCGCAAAAGTGGCTCGATCTCGAATCACCCGAGACTTGAAATGGGCTTTGTCATCCATTCGAGATTGCGAGCCAGATCCGGGTTTCGCAAGGGTCATAGCAGGATATTCCTTGGTTAACGAAAGGCTAAGAGAACTCGGTGCATGCAACTCAGCTCAGGTGGCATCCAGTCAAAGGCTGCGATAGCCAAAACCCTCCCAAGTCACGGGCAACCCCAAACCAGCCAGGTCTAAAAGGCTCCCACCGCAGGCATGAAGGTGAGATCTTCCACCACCGCACCTGTGGGCAACCGAACAATATAGGTAATCAAATCGGCTACCCATTCCGGCGAGAGCATTTTGGAACGGTCGAAGTTGACCCCTACCGTGCCCGTATCCCAGAGGGACGTGTCCACGGCACCAGGGCACAGGCTGGTGACCCGAATGCCATGCTGTCGTTCCTCTTCGGCCAAAGCTTGAGAAAAGCCCATTAGGCCGAACTTGCTGGCACAGTAAGCTCCCCAGTTGGGAAAAGCTCGCTTGCCCGCAATCGAGATGACGTTGACAATCGTGCCGCAGCGCTGCCGGCGCATTCCGGGAAGTACGGCTTGGGCACACAGAAAAGCTGCCGTCAAGTTCAAGTCGATCACTCGCTGCCAATCCGACAAAGGTAAGGTGGCCAAAGGGCCAACGTGGGCCATGCCCGCATTATTGACCAAGACATCGCAGACGCCAAATCGATCCAGGAGAGCCTGCAACTGCTGGGGCAGAGCTGCTAAGTCGGCCAAGTCCATGGGAAAAACCGCTGCCTTACCCCCCTGGTCTTGGATTTGGGCCTGCACCGCCAGCAGATCAGGTTGGGAGCGGGCCACCAGAGCCACCGCTATCCCTTGTCGGGCTAGGGCTAGGGCTACCGCTCTGCCGATCCCTCGACTGGCCCCTGTAATCAGAGCACGTTCGGGAAACTTTGTCTCAAAACTCATTTACAACAAGCCTCTGGCGTGCGCCACACAAGCAAGCGCCACCCAACCTGAGAAACTTCCTTAACTAAGTGTAACACTGATTTTCCATCGCTTCCCTTGGAATCAGGGTAGGGCGCAGAGACCTCAGCCTGTCCTGCTCAAGATCCGTCTGCTGGCTGTTGAACCTCGATCCGGCTAGGTGGGGTCTGGGAGTATGGTAGTGTGGTAAAAATGGTGAAAATCTTTTGCAACAACAACCGTCATGGCTGAGTCTTTGTTTTCTCCAAGCCCCACTGCCGCGCGGGAGGATCCCTCCTACATCCTTCAGCTTGAGGGCATCAGCAAGGGGTTTCCCGGCCAGCGGCAGTTGGTTTTGCGGGAAGTCGAGTTTCGCCTGCCCCAAGGAGACATCCTCAGCATTGTGGGCCCATCAGGTTGCGGGAAAACCACCTTATTGCGCACCATTGCCGGATTTGAGCAGCCGGATAGCGGGCGGATCCTGCTGGGGGGGCAGGTTGTGGCTGGGGAGGGGCAGTGGATCCCACCGGAGCGACGGGGAGTGGGGCTGGTGTTTCAGGATTTTGCCCTGTTTCCCCACTTGAACGTGTTGGCCAATGTGATGTTTGGCCTCCGACCCACTACCCCGTTTGCGTCGGCGGCAGGGGGTGGCAATCGCTCCTCCTCAACTGAGTTGCGAGCTGAGTTGCGAGGCGCTGCCCAACAGGCGCGGGAACGCGCTTACGAGGTGTTGCGGTTGGTGGGCCTGGAAGACTACACCCATCGTTATCCCCACGAGCTTTCGGGCGGGCAGCAGCAGCGGGTGGCTTTGGCGCGGGCTTTGGCCCCCAGGCCTAGCTTGATCCTGTTGGATGAGCCGCTGAGCAATTTGGATGTGCAGGTGCGCTACTACCTGCGGGAAGAAATCCGCAAAATCCTCAAGCAAACCCAGACCTCGGCCATTTTTGTCACCCACGACCAAGAGGAGGCTCTCTGCCTCTCCGACTGGGTGGCGGTGATGCGGGAAGGCCGTATTGAGCAATGGGGATCCCCGGAGGAGGTTTACCGGGAGCCGGCTACTCGCTTCGTGGCAGAGTTTATTACCCAGGCCAACTTTCTGCGCTGTGAGCGGCGGGAGTTGGGTTGGCAGGCTGAAGAGCTGCTGCACATCCCATTCCAGGCTTTGAGGGATCAGCCCGACCCCAGCTTGCGCTGCGCAGAGTTGATGGTTCGCCAGGAGGAGTTGCATTTGCATCCTGATCCTCAGGGCGGCATTGTCATTCGGGATCGACAGTTTTTGGGGCGAGAGTACCGCTATTGCCTGATCACAGCAGCCGGCAAAGAATTGCACGCCCTAGCCCGGGAAGCCCTGCCTGTGGGCGCGCGGGTTCACATTGCTGTTGGGCAAGGTCGGCTGTTCCCCCTCGCTGAGGGGTCCTCCGTGGCTGAAAAAGAGCCAAATCGCGCAAAAAGTAAAAGTGTTGCCTGAGTCGGGGTTCTTTTTCACACCTTTAGCAACCCATCTTCCCCGCGACACGAAAGCCTTCGCCCCAGATAGGGCTTAGACTGGCAAGACGGTGGTCCAGGCTGGTAGCTCCCTCTGGAGGGACAAACTGGGTAGGCTGTTGGTGGAGGATTCAGTGCCAAGCTATGCAGGGATCCCGCATCGTGGCAGGCACATCGGAGAACCGGATCGCCATGGCGGAGTTCCGGGTGGGCGTGGATGCGGTCATTTTCTCCATCGATACCGAGCAGAATCGCCTTCTGGTGCTGCTGGTGCGGCGGCGGGAGGATCCCTTCCGCGGTTGCTGGGCCCTGCCAGGAACACTGGTGCGGCGCTCAGAATCCCTAGAAGCAGCGGCCTACCGCATCTTGGCGGAGAAAATTCGTGTTAAAAACCTCTATCTGGAGCAGCTCTACACCTTCGGGGGGCCGGAGCGGGATCCCCGCGAGGCCGAGGATGGCTATGGAGTGCGCTACCTGTCGGTCAGCTACTTTGCCCTGGTGCGGTTCCAGGATGCTGAATTGCTGGCAGACGGAGTGGAGGGCATTGCCTGGTATCCCGCCGACCAAATTCCCTCTTTAGCCTTTGACCACGAAGAGATTTGCCGCTATGCCCGCCGTCGCCTCTGCGCCAAGTTGGAGTACAGCCCGATTGCCTTTGACATTTTGCCCGCCACCTTCACGCTAGGGGAGGTCTATCAGCTCTACGGCACCGTTTTGGGCGAGGGGTTCTCCGACTACTCCAATTTTCGCGCCCGCCTACTGAAACTGGGTATCTTGCAAGATACCGGCCAGAAAAGTTCCCAAGGAACGGGCAGACCGGCAACCCTCTACCGTTTTGATGCGGCTGCTTTCGAGAAAATCCGTCATAAGCCGATGGTGTTTGTCTGAAGGCCGTCTGAGGGATCCCGGCTCGCCAAGGCCAAGCTGGCCAGATCGGTTGGTATAGATTGGCTTTTATTCAAAGGGAGTTCCATTACATGACCACCTAGACAAAGGTTTATGCCTTGATCATGGTCATTTCAATCATGGTCATTTCAAGTTAGGCTGAGACACTTCCCAACTACTCCGCGTCGCTTCCACAACTATCCTCAACCCCTCTTCCAATGGAACAGTTTCATTCCTCGTTAAAATGACTACAGTCGTTTCAGGTTAGGGTGAGACGCCTAGGCTACTGAGAAAAGCTTTCTAGCCCTTTGCATTATTGCTCCGCAACGCTGACGCGACCAAGGTTTTAGGTGTGGGTGCAGTGTCCTAGTTTGAATCAAAGTGACCATATAGGACAGGAGCAGCCTGGTCATGACGCACTCAACTATCCCGGGAACCTTGCCAAGACAAATCTTTTGATGGATGCCGTAGAAGCCTGCTTCAGCACGGCTCAGATGCTTTCGGTGCCGTCCCCAAACTGCCTAGCGCTACGGTTGGCTGAGCGAAGGTCTCAGGCCGGGATCCCAAGGGACAGTTCCTTTGGCGAACGCTCCGTGTAGTAGCAATGGAACAGGCTGAGGTCACCAGCAGCCTGGGGGCTGTGCTAAGATCAGAGACCATGACAGGTGTTGTTTCAGGAGTTATCCAGGCATGTCTGCAGCAATAGATATCGCTGATGCCACCTTTGAGGCAGAGGTGCTGCGCAGCGATATTCCAGTTCTGGTTGATTTTTGGGCACCTTGGTGTGGCCCCTGTCGGATGGTGGCTCCTGTGGTTCAGGAGATAGCTGAGCAGTATGTCGGCAAAGTTAAGGTTGTAAAAATCAACACCGACGAGAACCCTCAAACTGCCAGCCAGTACGGCATTCGCAGCATTCCCACCCTGATGTTGTTCAAGGGCGGCCAGAAAGTGGATGTGGTGGTTGGCGCCGTACCCAAGGCAACTCTAACCACGATTTTGGAAAAGCACTTCGACACACCTGCCGAAGCCTGAGGGCTATGCCTTGGGTGTTTCAGAATGTAACTTTTGGGTTCTGGATTAGAACCCGGCTGCCGTTTTGTGCCGAGAACTGATTAAAGTAATTCCAGAGAACTTTAGGATCCCAGCTTGACCGATTCCGTTTCTTCCCTTCTGCAAGAAGTTTTTTCCAACGCTGAGACTCGCCTAAAGCAGTTGGAGCATCACCCCAACCGGACGGCCTGGCTGCGTATTTTGCAGTCGCTGCAGCGCATGGGATCCCTGGAGCTGAGCCGTTTGGATGCCAAGATCTTGGCGGCTACTCTTGAGGATCTGGAGCAGGGGTTTGCCGCCTTCCAAAACTATGCCCACCAGCGCAAGATCACCGTTTTCGGGTCGGCACGACTGGGGCCAGAAAGTCCCGAATATCGCCAGGCCCAGTTGTTCGCCTACTGCATCAGTCAACGGGGATTCATGGTGATGACGGGGGGCGGCAGCGGCATCATGGAAGCCGGCAATCGAGGGGCAGGGCTGGAGAACTCTTTTGGGCTCAACATCCAGCTTCCCTTCGAGCAAATGGCCAATCCCGTTATTGCTGCCAGCGATCGGGTCATCAACTTCAAGTATTTCTTTTCGCGCAAGCTCTTTTTTGTTAAAGAAACCGACGCGCTGGTGCTTTTTCCCGGCGGTTTCGGCACTCAGGATGAAGCCTTTGAATGCCTAACCCTGATGCAAACCGGCAAAACCAAGCTCATGCCCTTGGTGCTGGTGGACAGAACAGGTGGCTGCTACTGGAAAGAATGGGACGAATACGTGCGGGAGCACCTGCTTGGTCGCGGCTTGATCAGCCCAGAAGATCTCTTCCTCTACACCCTAACCGACGATGTGGGAGATGCCTGTCAGCAGATTGTCGATTTTTATCGCGTCTTTCACAGCAATCGCTACGTGCGAGAGCTCCTGGTTTTGCGCTTGAACACCAAACTTTCACCGGAAGCCCTAGAGATTTTAAACGAAGAGTTTGCCGACATTCTCGATTCGGGCCGGATCGAGCAAACTGGGGCCTTGCCGGAGGAAGCCGAGGAAGATATTGCCCATCTGCCACGGCTGGTGATGCACTTCAACCAGCGCAACTTTGGACGGCTATGGCAAATGGCGCGCCGGATCAACAAGCTTCACCCGGAACAGCCGGATCCTCTGCAAATGCGCCCTGAACAAAAGTAGATGTATCAGCGCTCTCAGAACCATCCAAGAACCAGCAGCCAATTGTTTTGGTGGTGCTCCCAATGGGCCGGTTGTTTGTCAAAATCTGCGGCATCACCCGTCAGGATCAGGCAGAGGCCATCGCCGCGCTGGGGGTGAGTGCCCTTGGGTTCATCGCGGTGCCCAATACCCCCCGCTATTTGCCCCTCTCGGAAATGGCTCGTTGGGTGGGATCCCTGCCCGGCCCTGTGGAAAAGGTGGGGGTCTTTCTGGATCAGGATCCCCGCGCCATCGCCGCCTGGGTGGAAACGGTGGGCCTCACGGCTGTCCAGTTGCATGGCCAAGAATCCCCGCAAGATTGTCAGCAATTGGGGGAATGGCTTCCCGGGATCCGCCGCATCAAGGCCCTGCGCGTCCGCCAGCCGCAAGATCTGGAAGTGGCCAATCTCTACCGAGACTGTGTGGAGATGCTGCTTTTGGATGCTTATCACCCCCAACAGGCGGGGGGAACGGGGCGAACCCTGAATTGGCCAGAACTTGCTCGCCTTTCGCGTGAGCGGGCTCTGCCCTTGCCTTGGCTACTGGCCGGTGGTCTGAACCCGGACAATGTTCTGCAGGCGCTCAGCCACCTGCAGCCAAGCGGCATCGACCTCTCCAGTGGTGTGGAACGCCACCCCGGCGATAAAGACATCGACAAAGTCCGACACCTGCTGCAGCAGCTCCGCTCTCAGGGGTGGGAGATTGCTCCTGCGCTGCCGCCGATAATGCCAAGCGCAACGGGATGATCATTTGGCTGGGTTCCTACTGCAGCGACTGAATATCCAACCCCGGTTCGAACATCAGCTCCTTCACTTCCCCAAATCGGCCCATCACTCCAAGCTCCCGGTCGTTAAAGGTCACCAACACACCGCCCGCATTGCCGGTACGCAACACGATTGACTGCTCCGCTTCCCAATTCAACTCGGCCCCTGGCTGTAAGGTGGCCTCAAAAACCGTTTGCCCATCGGCGATGACCCGCAACCAGGAAGGGCGCTCCACAACGCGAATATCCAGACGCACCGGCTTGCGCCCCGCCCCCCCTGAGTGAGCTTCCAAGACCTCGGGGAAGACGCCCTGAATGCGCGTCCATTGGTCGAGGGTGGGAAACAGTTGGCGGGCCGTGGGCTGAGCTGCCGACAGAGTGGGATCCGAAGAAGTCGCAGCAGGCGGTTGCTGGCCGGAGCCTTCCCGGCCAACTGTTGGCAGGCTCACCAGCCAACGCCCAAAGGGATTGCCTGTGCCTTCCAAAAGAGCCGACAATCCCCCCACCGTCAGCACAATCAGCACCACATAAGCGGCCCAAAGGTGGAGAGGGCGCAGGGCAAAGGCAGGTTGCTGGCCGACAACAGCAAGAGGAGCTGGCGCGCGGGGGGTTTTGGCCGATAAAAGCGGAGAGGCACGCCGAGAGAGGGTTTCGCCATCCAACCCCAAATAGTCGGCATAGCGCTTGAGAAACCCTTGCACATACACCGGCTCCGGTAACCGGCTCAAGTCAGCTTCCTCCAGCGCCTGCAGATATTGGCAGCGAATGAAGGTATCGTTAGCTACTTCTGTCAACGTCAGTCCCCGTGCCTCCCGTGTTTGCCGCAACAGGGATCCCAGGGCTTCTAAAGAGTGTGCTGGCTCTTGCATCATTTGGCCACCTGCGGAAGAAAGGAGGCTACTGTGAGAGTTTGCACTCAGTTAGAGGCTCTGACGAGCTAATCGCGTGAGCGGGCCGGAGGCCTTAGAGGGCGCTTCCCGATCGCGTAAGCGGGACGGAGTCCTTGCGAGGATGAGCTGCTGTGCCCGGTGAGAGGGGCCAGCAAAGCTTGGAGCTCGTGGGGATCCAACTGGCGGAACTGGCCTGCTTTCAGGTTGCCCAAGCCCAGTGGGCCAATAGCTTCCCGATGTAAGCTGAGCACCGGATGCCCAAGACGCTCCGCCACCCGCCGAATTTGCCGGTTGCGTCCCTCAAACAACACCACCCTCAGCCAGGAGCAATTGGGATGCTCCCTTTGCCGGAAATCCGGGGCAGGACAAAACTCCACCTCCGCCGGCAGAGTGGTGTACCCCTCTAAGTCTACTCCGTCTCGCCAATGTTGCAGAGTGGCCTGACTCGGATGCCCTTGTACCTGTACTCGGTAGGTTTTGGGCAGATGATAGCGCGGATGGGTCAGCTTCAAGGTCAAGTCGCCATCATTGGTGAGCAGCAAAGCGCCACTGCTGTCCGCATCCAGCCGGCCCACCGGGTAGAGGCGGGTTTGCCGTTTCCAAGATGGGGGGAGCAGATCCAGCACCGTCTTGCGTCCCCAAGGATCTGCACAGGTTGACAAAACCCCCACTGGCTTGTGCAGGAGCAAAACATAGCGCGCCGGATCCTTGGCCAAAGGGATCACTTGCCCATTCACCTCGATGCAATCCCGCTCTGGGTCGGCTTTGGAGCCCAGCTCAGTGACCACCTTCCCATTGACCCGAACGCGCCCGGCCAGGATCCAGGCTTCCACCTGGCGACGCGAGGCCAATCCCTGCTGAGCCAAGAGCTTCTGTAGCCGTTGGGGTTCTGCCATGGGGATTTGAACAGCAAAAGCAGCAACCGAAGCTGGGGGTGCTAGGCGGCAGAGCCTGGGGCCTCCGGCCCGCTTACGTGAACGGGGTTGGAGAGCCGGTCGGACACACCAGCAGAATTGGAGGGCAACAGCAGCATCTCCGACTGAGACTCTGAGTTTCCTCCTAGAGAATAGCTGAGGCCACAGTCGAACTCTTCTGCCAGCCGACAGACTTCCTTGAGATCTCCCACCGACCAAATGCTCCAACTGCTGCGAATTTGGTTATCCACCCACACTTCCACGCGATTGCCTTCGATGTGCATGATGCGCTTGGGCTTGGCTTCTGAAGGGCAACCTGCAGGCTCGGCCAAGGCCTCCGGCCCGCTCACGCGAAGGGAAGATTTTTGCCTCAAGGCCCCCAGAGCCGCCATGAGCTGCGGCAGAGCCAGCAAAAGGTGCTGAGTGGCCTGTTGGGGTTGCCCTTTCAAGCAGGAAACCAAAGCTTCGGCAACACTCTGGTTTAGGGCCTGCAGAGCTTGGAGTGGAGTAGCACCCCCTAGAGAGGGATCCGGTTGCAGTGGGCTTTGAACATCCATGAAAAGGCAGGAAAGGCATGGACAGCAACCTTACAGCCCTTTCGCAGGTTGACCACAACAACGCCGCTGCCCTTTGGAGCAGAGCGCTCTGGTTTGCGCAAGTGTGCCGCAGACATGGAGTCCTGTACGGATAGACGATCGGGGGAAGGGCTGTATAGCTCCCTTAAGCCTAACAAATCCAAAAACTTCAGGGCCCGCTTACGCGACACGAACGGTAAAAAATCTTTCTTTCATGTTGTCCGCATTGCTGCAAAGCAAAGGCCTCTCTATCTGGTCTGCTTAGCCATCGGTGCAATTATTCACCGCCCGATGGGTTTTCTTCGCCCTCGGCGGTGTTCTCTAGCGGTTCCTCAACCCCAGTCTGGGCCTTGGCCTCAAAGGTCGGTCTCAGTTGGTTGAGCAGGGCCAAAACGCGGGATCCCCGCTCCAAAGAGCGATCCTGCAAAAACACCACTGTTGGCACCCGTCGCAGGCTGAGGCGCTGGCCGATTTCCCGTCGCACAAAGGGTGTGGCCGCCGCTAACCCTTCCATGGCCCGGTGTTGAGCTGTCTCATCCCCATAAATGCTGACGAAGATGCGGGCGTTTTGCAGGTCATTGGAAACCTCGACATCCACAATGCTGACCATCCCTGCCCCAACCCGGTCATCTTTGATCTCCGAGAGCAGGATTTGGCTGACCTCTCGTTTGATCAGCTCTGCTACCCGTGCCACCCGTCGCGCTGTCGCCATTTTTGGATACCTAGGCTAACATCATCCGCAAGCCTGCTCTGGTCGGTGTGAAGCATAGCCCCCGCCAGCTTGGCCCCAAGAACAGTAGCCAATGCTACGAGCATCTCTTCCTTCCACCTTTATCCTGAGTCCATGTCCATCTTGCCTTGAGTATGTATACCTAAAGCCATCGATGGATGGATGGAGACGTGATGATCAAGACGCCAGAGGCGCTGCGGCGCTCCATTGAGCAGTTTATGCTGAATGTGACGGAGCCGCTTGACCCGTTGCTCTCGCTGAAGCTGACTCAGCTTGTGGTGATGTTGGGGGATACAGCTTACGCGATGGGATACAGCGATGGCCAGCAAAAGCCAGAGGAGCGCTGCCGCTATTGTCCCAGTCGGGTGTTCGACAGTCTAGAGCTTTGATAGGGTTCTTCAAGGTTCTTTAGAATGTAGCTTCTGGCCGCCCCGGCTCCCAGCCTTGGGGGGAGTGAGTTGAAAGGGGCGGTGGCAACCGGCCAAGATGGGATCCCATTGCTTGGCAGCCTATGACTTCCCCCGTTTTGCTTTGGCATCGTCGCGATCTGCGGTTAGGGGACAACACAGCTCTTCATGAGGCAGCCCAGCGCAGCTCTCAGGTGGTGCCTGTCTTCATTTTCGACCCGCAGATGCTGAGACGGTCGGACATGGCCCCAGCTAGGGTGGCCTTTTTGCTTCAGGCTCTGCAAGAGCTCCAAGAGCGCTACGCCCAGATGGGGATCCCACTGATCTGGCGGCTGGGGGATCCCTCGGTGGAGTTGCGGTGCTTGGCCACAGACCTGGGAGCCAGGGCCGTGTTTTGGAATGCCGATGGGGAGCCGTTCGCCCTACAGCAAGAGAGTCGAGTGCAGGCCAGTTTGGCCGCAGCCGGGATCCAGTCCTTCTCCTACCAAGATATGCTGCTGCACGGGCCGGGGGAAGTGTTGACCCAGGCGGGGGAGCCCTATTCGGTCTTCACTCCCTTCTGGCGCAGGTGGGCGAGCTTGCCCAAGCGGGATCCCTACCCAACCCCCGAGGGTCTGCAGCCGGTATCGGGACTAAAAGCGCAGCCTCTACCGACTTTGGCAGATTTGGGCTTTGTCTGCGACCAGCGGATCCCAGCAGCGGGGGAAGCAGCGGCTCAAGCCCTTTTGGAAGACTTTTGTCAGGGTTTGCGCATTTTGGACTACGAGCGAGCCCGCAACTTCCCGGCTGAGCCGGGCACTTCTCTACTGAGCCCCCACTTGTGCTGGGGAACGATCGGCATTCGCCAGGTGTGGCAAGCCACGCGGGAGGTGGAAGCCGAGGTGCGCAGCCAAGAGGCCGAAAGCAGCTTGCAAACTTGGCGGCAGGAGCTGTGCTGGCGAGAGTTTTACAAGCATGTCTTGGCCCACTGGCCCCACGTGGAAACCGGAGCCTATCGACGAGCCTTCGACGCCCTGGAGTGGGACAATCGGCAGGACTGGTTTCAGGCCTGGTGCACCGGTCAGACGGGCTACCCCATCGTGGATGCGGCCATGCGCCAACTGAACGAAACTGGCTGGATGCACAACCGCTGCCGCATGATTGTGGCCAGCTTCCTGACCAAGGATCTGCTTATCGATTGGCGCTGGGGGGAACGCTACTTTATGCAAAAGCTAGTGGATGGGGATCTGGCGGCCAATAACGGCGGTTGGCAGTGGAGCGCCAGTGTGGGCACGGATCCCAAGCCCCTGCGCATCTTCAACCCGGCCACGCAAGCAGCCCGCTATGACCCGGAAGGAGAGTACATCCGTCGCTATCTGCCGGAGCTGGCACGGCTGGATACGCCGGCTCTGCTGTGGGTGGGAGATGACCCCAAGGGAGCCTGGGCTTTGCGGGAACGGCGAAGTTGTGGCTATCCGGATCCCATTGTGGATCACAAGGTGCAGCAGCAGGAGTTCAAACGGCGCTACCAGGCGGTGCAGCAGGCCTACTCTAGGTCTGTTCGAGACGGTCTCCCCCCTCCTTCCTAGTCCTCTGTGCCGCTGCCCCCTCTCTCGACGACGGCAGACAAAAGGCAAGACAGGTGCCATTTGAAATGACCACAAAGCAGGTCTGTGTAGTTGTAGTCAATTCAGTTGACAATGAGACGGTGTTAAAGGCAAGATGACGTGGGGGTAGACCTCAGGAGGAAGCTTCATGACCTATAGCTTAGACCTGAGAGAGAGAGTCGTAGGGTATGTCCAGGAAGGGGGCAGCCCCACTGCAGCTGCACAGATGTACAAAGTCAGTCGTGCAACGGTTTATCGCTGGCTGAACCGAGAAGACCTGAGGCCGACAAAAGTCAAGACTCGGAAGCGAAAGATAGACTTGGTCGCTCTGCAGCAAGACGTAGAACAGTACCCAGAAGCTCGACTGAAGGATAGAGCCCAGAGGTTTGGCGTCCATCCCAGCGCTATTTACTATGCTCTTAGGAAGATGAAAACAACGCGAAAAAAAAGAGTTAAGGCACCGAGGGCGGGATTGGCAAGAGAGAATCCAAGAGAGAATCAACGACTCTAGGGTCTTGAGGGAGTTGGTTCAGAAGTATGGAAGTGAGAGTTTAGCTTACAATGGGCTCTGCACCGCTGACGCGAATGATGAGAGAATGACGAGACAGGGTTTGGGGAGATACGCACCTGTTTTATGCTTGGCCAAAGAGAGGGGAGAAAGTTTATGGGAAGAGAGAGAGCTGAGTAGCCGGTAGGAGGAAGGAGAGAGGGGGTTTGATAGCCCCGACGCTTTTTCAAGTAGCTCGAATGCGGAAGAATTTGAGGGACACTAAATGCCGAGTTTGGAGAGGACATCTGTATTGACTCTGGGCAATGGGCCGATTCAAAGGCCTAGGGCCTGCTCGGCGAACGGAAGGGAAGGATAAAGGATTTGATGAAAGCGGCAGGGCAGGAGGTGGTTTTTTGCTGAGGCCCTCGCCAGACTTGAATGAGATTGAGGGTGACTTTAGTGCTCTCAAGAGGGCAAGGATGCATGCTGATAGAGGAACTTCTGTGGATGAAGTGATAAGGCCTGCGGTCCGCTGTTGCAGACGGAACTGTTGTACTGGCTAGCGTCTCATTGTTATTTGGATTGACTATGGCGGCTATTCCAGCAGCAGCGAGAGGAGGGCTAGGGATCTTCAGGGCAGTTGCAGCACCTGAACGGGCGAACCGGCAGGGATCTGGGTTGTCCCTACTGGCAGCACAGCCAAGGCATTACAGCCGGCCAGACTGATGAGATTGCCGGAATTGAGGTTGGCGGCGGGCTGAAATTGGATCCCCTCAGGCCTGACCTGCAGCCGTCCCCAGAGATAGTGTTCCCGCTGACCGTCGGCATGCAGATCCACCGGGCTGAAGGCGGAGAGGATCTGCCAGTAGGGGGGCAGGGATCCGCCCATTTTTCGCAGGGCCGGGTGCAAAAAGCGCCAGAAGGTCACCAGGGCAGAGGCAGGGTTGCCCGGCAGGCCAAAGTAGAGCTTGGGGGGGCCGTGGGGATTGGGAAAACGAGCCACCGTCAGGGGTTTGCCCGGCTTGATGGCCACGCTGCGGATGAAAATCTCGCCTCCCAACTCCTCCAGCACCTTTTCCACCAGGTCAAAATCCCCCACCGATACCCCTCCAGAAGAGATCACCCCATCGGCAGAGGCCAGGGCCTGCTGGACGACCTGCCGCAACACCTGGGGCCGATCCGGCACGATGCCTAACTGGATCGGGATCCCACCCGCTGCCTTGACCAGAGCCGCCAGGCCGTACTGGTTGGAATCCACGACCTGCCCCGGCCCCGGCACCTGCTGGATGGGCACTAGCTCATCCCCTGTCGAGAACAGGGCTACCCGGGGCTGACGAAACACCGGCACCATCGCCTGTCGGATGGCGGCCAAAACGGCTAGCTCCGCTCCGCCCAAAGCCTGCCCTGCCGGCAGGAGGGGATCCCCCTGGCGGGCAAAGTCTCCCTGAGGCCGGACAAATTGGCCCCGCTGCGGACGCTGCAAGAGGCGAACGGTTCCTGGCGAAGGTTGCTGCGTGTATTCCTGCATCACCACGGTGTCCGCACCGCTGGGCAAGAGGGAGCCGGTGTAGAGACGCACCGCTTGTCCAGGCTGGAGCTCTCGGGTGGGTGCCTTTCCGGCGGGGAGAGTCTCGATCACCTGCAGCTCACAAGGGATCCCCGCTTGCACATCTTCATGGCGCACGGCATAGCCATCCATACTGGAGGTGGGATGGGCCGGAAAATCCTGGGGGCTATACACAGTTTGGCTGAGAACGCGGCCTTGGGCGGATCCCAGCTCCACCCACTCTGGGCCCAGCGGCTGAGCCGCCTGCAAAATCAGGGCTTCTGCTTCCGCCACCGGCAGCATCACGGCTTTTAAACCCCCTTCTCCAACACCTTTCTTCAGCATCCAGAAGTCGGTTCCGCCAAGGCCATTAAAAACAACTTAAACTGCGGACAGCGGCCATCAATTCCGACCTTGGCATGAGAAGTGTATGACCAGGATCCCACCAAGCCCCAGAGCTGGCAAGAAGTCGGGTCAAGTTGCTTATTCGGAGTCTGCAACTCTTTCTACTTCGGGATCCCGGCCTTGTTGGGGAGATGGGGATCCCGGCAGCGTTGCAGCCGGCCACAGGCTATCTGGCTGCCGCGGCTGCGGAAGCTGGATACTGGTCACGTAGCGGGCGTAGCCTTAGAACGACTGAGCGACCAGATAGCTCGAGCGCAGCAAGCGAGGTGTCCATGTTAAGTGCCGCCGTCATCCTCACGATCTTCCTTGGCTTCTGGGGAGTCGTGGTCAAGCGCAACCTCATTATGAAGATCCTGTCTATGGATGTTATGAGCACCGGGGTCATCGCCTTCTTCGTGATCTGGGCAGCCCGGAGCGGTGTGTTCACCCCCATCTACAAACCCTGGCGCGAGCTGGACTATGCCGACCCGGTGCCTCAGGGGATCATCCTCACGGCCATCGTCATTGGCCTATCGGTACAAGCCTTGATGTTGGTGGGGGTGATGAAGCTGTCCCGCAATCATCCCACCCTCGAAGTCGAGAGCATCGAACAGGCAGTCGCGTCAGGGGCGCAGAGCACTTTTACCGATGACTGAGCTGACGCTGGTGTGGGTGGCATTGCCCTTTCTACTGGCCTTCACAACCTACTTGATGCCAGCCCTGACCCGTCCCAGCCTGGTGGGGATGGCCGCGCTGACGGTGGTCTATGCGGTGCAGCAGGGGGGCTTGCCCGGCACAACCGCTGCGCCCTTGGAGCTGCAGCTTTTGGATCACTTCGGGGTGACGCTGCGGATCGATGCCAATGGAGCAGCGATGCTCTTGGCCCACGGCCTGGTCACGCTGGGGGTGGCGCTGTATTTGGATAGACGCTTTGCGGGCAGCCGCTTTCTGGCCATGCAGCTACTGATCGTGCACGGTAGCGCCAACGCCGTCATCATCAGTGCCGACCTGATCAGCGTCTACGTTTCCCTGGAGGTGCTCAGCATCGGCGTGTTTTTGCTGCTGACCTATGGGCGGCGGGCTGAGGGCCAACCCACAGTGGAAGAAAATGCTCCGCACCGCGATCGCCAGCTCTGGGTGGGGCTGCGCTACCTTTTCATGAGCAATGTGGCCATGCTCTTCTACCTGATGGGCGCAATCCTGGTCTATGTGCGCACGGGATCCCTGGCGATGAGCAGTTTGGTTATGGCCGACCCCACGGCCTTGGCGCTGATTGCTGTGGGTCTTTTGGCCAAGGGGGCGATCTTCGTTGCCGGCCTGTGGCTGCCCCTCACCTACGTTACCGCGGATCCCGTTATCGCGGCGGTGCTCAGCGGTTTTACGACCAAAGCAGGAGCCATGGCTTTGGTGCGCTGCAGCGAGGCTTCGCCGGTCTTGGCCCAGGGGTTGCCCTACTTGAGCGCTGGTTCAGCCGTTTTCGGGATCCTACTGGCCTTGATGGGGAGCACGCCCCAGCACCTTCTCGCCTGGAGCTCGGTATCGCAGATGGGATTTGTGATTGCTGCCCCTCAATGGGCAGGTTTGTACGGTCTTGCCCATGGGTTGGCAAAGCCCTTGCTGTTTGTTGGAACAAGCGTGACCCATCCCTGGCGTTGGCCGATGCTGCTCTTGGGGACGGCTTCCCTGGCAGGGGTACCCGGCAGTTTGGGGTATGCGGCCAAGGCCCTCAGCTTGTCTGCTCTGGATCCCTGGCACGAGTGGCTGCTGGTGGGGGTTACCGTCGGCACCACTTGTTTAGGCGTGCGAGTGCTGCGGGCACCTGTTTCTCCAATGAAGGGGGCAACCACCTCTGCAACTCCTTGGCAAGATAAAGTGGCACTGGTGCTTTGGGGTGGGGGCTTGCTCTGGGGCTGGCTACCGGCGGCCTATGGCGCTGACAATCTTCTCAAGGCGCTCCTCAGTTTGGGCGTTGGGATCCCCCTAGGCTGGTTTTGGGAGCGGATCCCTCTGAAGGGAGGGTCGGTGAACGAAGGGCTGGAAGCAGTGGTGGGCGGCTTGAGCATAGTGTTGGTGCTGGTTTGGGCTCTGTTAGCTGTGGGGAACTATGGGACGCTACCCTGAGTTGGGTCTATTGGAGATCGGCCTGCGCCTCTTAATTTGGTTTCTGCTGACGGGCAATCTGAGCTGGGACAATGTGGCCATCGGGGTGGCGGCAACGTTGCTGCTGCCGCGCCAGGCTTCCGCACCGGTGCAATGGCGGGATTGGGGGCGAGTGCTCCAGGAAATTCTTCTCGCCATCCCAAGAGCCTACTGGGAAGCCTTCGAGATGATCCTCAAGCCCCACACTGTTGAGGAAGTTGTATACAAACAAACCCTGCCCAACCGTTCAGCAGGGCTGGTGTTTCTGGATATCTTTTTAATTACCTTCACGCCCAAAACCATCGTGCTCAATTGCAATGCCCAAGGCACTTATGAAGTCCATGTGCTCAAGCCGCGGGAGGACGTGTGAACCTACTGCTGTTTCTCCTGACCCTAACGCTGTGCTTGCCCCTGTATGCCGCTTGGCTGAAGGAAGATATTTGGCAGACGATGCTCGCCTTTGCCAGCTTGGCCACAAAGACGGCCATCCTGATTTTGGTGGTGTCGGTGGTGCGGGATGATTGGATGATCGGGATTGTGGGGGTTTTGATTTTGTCGGTGGGCAATGCGGCCTTAATGCTCTTGGCTCATGTACTGAAACGGCTGGAAATGCTTTAGAAAGGCCCTGGGGGTAGGTATGGAAGTCTGGGTGGAAGGTCTGAGCTATCTGTTGTTTGGGATTGGTGTGCTGTTTTGGTTGTGGGGAACGGCGCCGCTCCTTGGGGATCGCTCGATTTTATTTAAGCTGCACGGCCTTTCGGTGTCGGACACCCTGGGCTCTATGAGCATCATGCTGGGGCTGCTGTTGCGGATCCCACGGGAATGGCCCCTGTTGGTGTTGGCACTGATCTCCCTGGCTATTTGGAATACCATTCTGGGCTATGTGCTGGCGTTTTGCTCGCAGCGCAAGTCCCTATAGGAGGGCAGGATGGAAGAGACCCTGTTGCTGGTGATGGCGTTACTCCTGGCCCTGACGGCAAGCTTGGTGGTGACTCAGACCAATCCCTACCACGCCTTGGTAATGCGAGGGATCCTGGGGACGATTGCCGCCCTGATCTATGCGCTGTTTGGGGCGGCGGATGTGGCCCTGACCGAGGCACTGGTGGGCACCATGCTTTCTATTACCCTCTACGCCATTGCGGTGCGCTCTTCGCTGAGCATGCGCCTGGGCGTTCTCGAAGGCAGCCCTGTGCTGGAGGCCAGTACCTCAGCAGCGCGGCAGCTGTTACAGCAGATGCGCCAAGGGCTACAGCGGTACCACATGCGCTTGGAGTTGACCGCCTATGGGAGTTCAGAGGCGTTGGTGGCTGCTCTTCGCAGCCGGGAGGTACACACCATTGCCCTTGAGCCCGGTGGAGAAGCAGCAGAGTATCGCCTGGTTACACGCGTGCCCCGCCTGCAGGCCATTTTGGCGCAGCAAGCTCTGGCCGCTGAGGTGATGGCGACATGAAGTGGGTGTACGGGATAGCGGTGCTGCTGGCAGCCCTACAGCTCATTGTGGGCGAGGCGGGATCCGTTTCCCCCAATCGCGCAGCGGGCGTGGCTTTAGTCGAGGCAGTGGAGATTCTGGCCAGCGAAAGCGGTGTGCCCAACACGGTGACGGGTCTCATTCTGCGCAACCGCCTCTACGATACGGTCTTTGAAGTGGTGGTGTTTTCCACGGCAATTTTGGGCGCCCAATACCTGCTGGCGGATGAGCAGCCGACAGCCAATGTAGCTCAATTTACCGATATTCCCTCGATTGTGTTGGCGCGAGTGGGAGCCACCATTTCGGCTTTGATCGCGGTGGAGCTTGCTATTCGAGGGCACCTGACGCCGGGCGGAGGCTTTGCTGCCGGGGTGGCGGGGGGGACGGCCATTGGCTTGGTGGCGATCACCGCCTCTTCCGCCTGGATGGAGGCCATCTACAAACGGTGGCGGGCTGCGATGTGGGAGAAGCTGTCGGTGGTGGCGTTTATCGGGGTGGCTGTGATGGCTCTGGCCGGCTGGGAATTGCCCAGAGGGGAGTTGGGAGCTCTGTTTAGCGGCGGCTGGATCCCGATTCTTAACATTTTGGTAGCCATCAAGGTGGCGCTGGGATCCTGGGCGGCAGTTTTGATCTTTATTCGCTACCGCGGCTTGTTATGAGGTTTCAAATGGGTTGATGAGAGGCACCCCTGTCCTGGCAAAATCACGGACATTACGGGTAACCAAGGTCAGTCCGTAAGCCAAGGCTGTAGCCGCTGGTTGTTTGTCAACGACGTCTTGAGGGTAAGGTACCCACAAGCATCCCCACACACCAATAACGACTAGCCCTTTGTTCAAGAGCTTTGACAATGGCTGCGTCAACGTTGCGAACAATTAGCCTGGCCATAGAGCGTCTCCTCGCTCGGCAGATCCCTCTGCGACCTTGCCGCATAGCCTTTGAAAGCGCAACACTCAAAAAAGAGGGATCCCGATGAGCAACTTGACCTGCAGGTGACCTCTACAAT
>NZ_JANSIA010000006.1:29088-41809 GCF_047461835.1 Synechococcus sp. R60.1
GCATAGCCTTTGAAAGCGCAACACTCAAAAAAGAGGGATCCCGATGAGCAACTTGACCTGCAGGTGACCTCTACAATAGAAGGCTGACTCTGCCACCTGGTGGGATCCCTATGCCGCGCCGCACCGATATCCACAAAATCTTGCTCATTGGAGCGGGGCCGATCGTCATTGGCCAAGCCTGCGAATTCGACTACTCGGGCACCCAAGCCTGCAAAGCCCTGCGGGAAGAGGGCTATGAGGTCGTTTTGGTCAACTCTAACCCCGCCACCATCATGACGGATCCCAGTATGGCGGAGCGCACCTACATCGAGCCGGTGACGGTGGACTTTGTGGCCAAAATTATCGAGCGGGAGCGCCCTGATGCTTTGCTGCCCACCATGGGCGGCCAGACGGCCCTCAACGTGGCGGTGCAACTGGCCCAGCAAGGGATCCTGGAGCAGTACGGGGTGGAGTTGATTGGGGCCAAGCGGGAGGCCATTGAAAAAGCCGAAGACCGGGATCTCTTCAAGCAAGCCATGCAGCGGATTGGCTTGGCCGTGCCCCGCTCTGGCCTGGCCCACACCCTGGAAGAAGCCAAGCAGATTGCCCAGGAGATCGGCTATCCCCTCATCATCCGCCCGGCCTATACCCTGGGGGGCACCGGTGGTGGGGTGGCTTACAACCAGGAGGAGTTTGAAGAGATCTGCGCTGCCGGCTTGGAGGCCAGCCCCGTTTCCCAAATCTTGGTGGAAGAATCGGTCATCGGCTGGAAGGAGTTTGAGCTGGAGGTGATGCGGGATCTGGCGGATAACGTGGTGATCATCTGCTCCATAGAAAACATCGACCCAATGGGGGTGCACACCGGCGACTCCATCACCGTGGCCCCAGCCCAAACCCTCACCGACAAAGAATACCAGCGGCTGCGGGACTACGCCATCGCCATCATGCGGGAAATTGGGGTGGAAACGGGGGGATCCAACGTGCAATTTGCCGTCAACCCTGCCAACGGCGAGGTGCGGGTGATCGAGATGAACCCGCGGGTCTCCCGCTCTTCTGCTTTGGCCAGCAAGGCCACCGGCTTTCCCATCGCCAAAATTGCCGCCAAACTGGCAGTGGGCTACACGCTGCCGGAGATCCCCAACGACATCACCCGCAAAACTCCGGCCAGCTTCGAGCCCACCATCGACTATGTGGTCACCAAGATCCCTCGCTTTGCTTTTGAAAAATTCCCCGGCGCAGAGCCGGTTCTCACCACCCAGATGAAATCGGTGGGGGAGGCGATGGCCATTGGCCGCACTTTTCAAGAATCCATCCAGAAGGCCCTGCGCTCTTTGGAAATCGACCGTCCCGGTTTTGGCAGCGATAGGCCGGAGGTTTTCCCCAAGCCGGAGGAAGTGCGGGCCAACCTGCGCACCCCCAACCCCTTCCGCCTGCTCACTATCCGCACCGCTCTGCTCATGGGCTTTTCTGCCCAGGAGATTGCCCAACTCACCCACATCGATCCCTGGTTTATCGACAAGCTACAGGAGTTGGTGGAGGTGGAGCAAGCCCTCAAGGGGCGGGAGCTGGGATCCCTGAGTGCTGAGGATCTGCGGCATCTCAAGCAAATGGGCTTCAGCGACCGACAAATTGCCCACCTAACCGGATCCACGGAACATCAGGTGCGGGCCCGTCGCAAAAGCCTGGGGGTGATCCCCACCTACAAAACTGTGGATACCTGCGCTGCCGAATTTGAGGCTGCTACCCCCTACCAGTACTCCACCTACGAGAGCGAGTCGGAGATTTTCCCAGCCCGCAAAGAGAAGGTGATGATCTTGGGAGGTGGCCCCAACCGCATCGGCCAGGGGATCGAATTCGACTACTGCTGCTGCCATGCTGCCTTTGCCCTCAGCCGCCTGGGTTACGAGGCGATCATGGTCAATTCCAATCCGGAAACCGTTTCTACCGACTACGACACCGCCGATCGCCTCTATTTTGAGCCGCTCACCCATGAAGAGGTGATGAACTTGGTGGATGCTGAGCAGCCGGTCGGCCTGATCGTGCAATTTGGCGGTCAAACTCCCCTCAAGCTGGCGCAGGGGCTGGCAGCAGCCCAGGCTCCCATCTGGGGAACTTCCCCCGACTCCATCGACATTGCTGAGGATCGGGGGCGCTTCGAGCGCATCTTGCGGGAGTTGGATATTCGCCAACCGGCCAACGGCATTGCCCGCAGCGTGGAAGAAAGCTTGGAAATTGCCCGCCGCATCGGCTATCCGGTGGTGGTGCGGCCCAGCTACGTCTTGGGGGGACGAGCCATGGAGATCGTCTATTCCGACCAAGACCTGCAGCGCTACATGCAACTGGCGGTGGCGGTGGATCCGGATCGTCCGGTGCTGGTGGATCAGTTTCTGGAAGAGGCGGTGGAGGTGGATGTGGATGCCATTGCCGACCGCACCGGCGCCGTAACCATCGGCGGCATTCTGGAGCACATCGAGCAGGCCGGGATCCACTCGGGCGATTCGGCCTGTGTATTGCCCAGCCGCACCCTCAGCCCCGAGGTGCTGCGGGTGATCCGCGAGTGGACGGTGAAGTTGGCCCAAGCTCTGAAGGTGGTGGGCCTGATCAACGTGCAATACGCCGTCCAAAAAGGTCAAGTCTATATCCTGGAGGCCAACCCGCGCGCCTCTCGCACCGTACCCTTCGTCAGCAAGGCTATCGGCCATCCGCTGGCGGACTACGCCGCTCAAGTGATGAGCGGCAAAACTCTGGAAGAGCTGGGCTTTACCCAGGAGGTGATCCCCTCCCACATTGCCGTCAAAGAAGCGGTTTTGCCCTTCCACAAGTTTCCCGGCACCGACACGCTGCTGGGGCCGGAGATGCGCTCCACCGGTGAGGTGATGGGCATTGACACGGACTTTGGCCGCGCTTACGCCAAAGCCCAACTGGCGGCGGGGCAGAATCTGCCTCTCCAGGGGACGGTGTTCATCAGCGTCAGCGACCGGGATAAACAGGCGGTCATCCCGGTAGCCCGCGAGTTTGTGGGGCTGGGCTTTCGCCTGTTGGCCACCGAAGGAACCCAAAAAGTTTTAGCCGAGCACGGGATCCCGGTGGACAAAGTCCTCAAGCTGCACGAGGGACGGCCCCACGTCATCGACGCCATCAAAAATCACCAGATTCAGCTCATTATCAACACTCCTTCCGGTGTCGAGGCGCAGCAAGATGGCCAAAAGATCCGCCGCACTGCCCTGGCTTACAAGATCCCTCTGGTGACCACCTTGGCAGGGGCCAAAGCCACCGCGGCTGCCATCCGTGCTTTGCAGTCGGGATCCCTGCAGGTGAAGTGCTTGCAGGATTTTTTCTCTGTCTAGGATTCTGGAGGAAAAAAAGCAGGTCCCGGACGGCACCTCTTTCCTAAACCTATCCTTAAGAAACGTCTGCTCAAGCTTGGCTGCCATCAACTGCCAGTGACCGACCTTCGCCGGGAAGCTCTCAAAGACCTCCAAATTGCAACATATCGGTGCTGATTTGTATCGACAAATCCATTTTTTTCACAGTCCCGTTGCGAAAGTTAGGGATCCCTGTCGGCGTCCCTAAAACTGTCTAGCCTGAAAGAAGGAGACGCTTTTGGCGGTCGGCGCGGGAAGAGTTTTGCCCCGTTCAAGGAAGCCGACAAAGCAAAGAATGGTTTTGTCTCTTTAGGAGTTGGCCTATGAGTACGGTAATTCGCCGCTCCTCGGCTGCACGGCAGCTCTGGAGTTGGAATGGCTTTTGTCAATGGATAACCAGCACCGAAAACCGGCTGTACATCGGCTGGTTTGGCGTGTTGATGATCCCGACGCTGTTGGCGGCTGCCTTTTGTTTTGTGATCGCTTTTGTTGCTGCTCCGCCGGTGGATGTGGATGGGATCCGCGAGCCGGTGATCGGCTCTTTGATAGGGGGGAACAATCTCATCTCGGCGGCGGTGGTGCCCACGTCGGCGGCCATCGGCTTGCACTTTTATCCCATTTGGGAAGCCGCCTCTTTGGATGAATGGCTCTACAACGGCGGCCCCTACCAACTGATCGTGCTCCATTTCCTGATCGGGGTGTGGTGCTACCTGGGCCGGCAGTGGGAGCTGAGCTATCGCTTGGGCATGCGTCCCTGGATTGCGGTGGCGTTTTCCGCTCCGGCGGCGGCGGCTACGGCAGTGCTCTTGGTCTACCCCATCGGCCAGGGCAGTTTCTCGGAAGGCTTGCCCCTGGGGATCGCCGGCACCTTCTACTTCATGCTGGCTTTCCAGGCGGAGCACAATATCCTCATGCACCCTGCTAGCTGGCTGGGGGTGGCCGGCGTCTTTGGCGGCGCTCTGCTGGCCTCCCTGCACGGCTCCCTGGTGATCTCCAGCCTAATCCGCGAGACCTCGGAAGAAGAGTCACAAAATGCCGGCTACCGCTTCGGGCAGGAGGAAGTCACCTACAACTTCCTGGCCGGGCACTACGCGTTCTTGGGGCGGCTGGGGTTCCCCGGCCTGGGCCTGAGAAACAGCCGTTCCGTCCACTTCTGGATGGCGGCCCTGCCCACAGTGGGGATTTGGGCGGCGGCAATAGGTATCGGCATAATGGCCTTTAACTTGAACGGCTTGAACTTCAACCAGTCCATCCTGGACAGCCAGGGCCGCTTCATCCCCACCTACGCCGATCTCCTCAACCGCGCCAATCTGGGGATCCAGGTGATGCACGCCCCCAACGCCCATCATTTTCCCTTGCTGCTGGCGGCTCAACCCTAAGGCAGGCTAGGGGCAGTCCAGCCGGAAAGCGCGGTGAATAGCTTGCAAGGCCGGGATCCCTCGATCCCGGCGCACTACACAGCTCACCTTGATCTCCGAGGTGGCGATCATCTCGATGTTGATTCCGGCTTCGGCTAGGGCTGCAAACAGGCGAGCAGCCACGCCAGGGTAGGTTTCCATCTCGGCGCCGACAATGCTGACCTTGGCAATGTCGTGATCCGCGTCAACGCCTGCCGCCTGGAGCTCTTCGGCCACCTGCCGGCAGACTGCCTCAGCAGCCATCGCTTGATCCTGAGGCACGGTAAAGGCAATGTCGGTACTGGGGATCCCGTTGTGGTAGCCCCGCTGGCTTTGGATGATGGTGTCCACGATGATCCCGGCAGCCGCCAAGCGCCCGAACAAATGGGCGGCAGTTCCCGGACGATCCGGCACTTTGCGAAGGCCCAGCCGCGATTGCTTCAAATCCAAGGCAACACCGCGTACCGGGTGGCTGTCTTGAGGGGCAGCCGGCATCTTTGCCCGATGCAAGTGGGGGATCACCTGGAACGACTCTCCCAGAGCCAAGGCGGCATCACCGGCCCGCTCCGCAGCCACCACACAGCTCACCTTGATCTCGGACATGGAGATCATCTGCAAATTGATCCCGGCCTCGGCCAGCACCTGGAACATTTGCGCCGCGATCCCAGGTCGGCCCATCATCCCCACCCCGGCAATGCTGATTTTGGCCACCGCCTCATCCACAATCACCGCTGCACACTGCAGCTCTTGGCCAATCTGCCGGGCAACGGCTGCAGCCTCGGCCACCTGCGACCGACTGACCGTAAAGGCAATGTCATTGGTGGGCTGGGGCACGGATCCCTGCGGCAAGGAGTCCGTCCCGCTGGCGTGAGCGGCTGTGAACTGGAGCGACTGCAAAATCAAATCCACATTCACCCCTGCCGCCGCGATCCCCTGAAAGAGCTGGGCGGCAATGCCAGGGCGATCCGGCACCCCCACCAACACCAACTTGGCCTGATCCCGATCCAGCTCCACCGTATCCACCGCCAGGCCCAGCTCGATACTGCTGTCGGCAGCACGAGGACGGGGGGGAGGAGAAAGAATGAGAGTGCCCTCGCATCCCGCCTGCAACGGCTCCAAGCTGGAGCGCACCCGCAGCTTCACACCGTAGTTGCGGGCAATTTCCACCGAGCGGGGATGCAGCACCTGGGCCCCCAAGCTGGCCAGCTCCAACATTTCATCACTGGTGATCTCCGGCAACAGCCTGGCCTCAGGCACCTTACGCGGATCCGTGGTGAAGATCCCCGGCACATCGGTGTAGATCTCACACAGCTCTGCTCCCAAAGCCACTGCCAAGGCCACCGCCGTGGTGTCGGATCCCCCCCGACCTAGGGTGGTGATCTCCAGCTCCGCCAGGCTGGTAATCCCCTGGAACCCGGCCACCACCACCACCTCTTCCCGCTCCAGGTGCTGCCACAGGCGGTCGGTGTGGATGTGCAAAATGCGGGCCCGGCTGTAATCCCGAGTGGTGACAATGCCCACCTGGGCTGCCGTCAGGGAAAGGGCAGGACACCCCAGGCGTTGCAGCGCCAAAGCCACCAGGGCAATGCTCACCTGCTCACCGGTGGAAAGGAGCATATCCCATTCCCGCAACTGAGCCGGCGTGGTCGGGGATCCCTGCAAGATCTGCTCCCCCAAGCCCACAAGGCGATCGGTTTCATCCCCCATCGCCGAGACCACCACCACCACCCGATGCCCTGCCTTCACCGTGTGGGCCACCCGTTGAGCCACGGCCTGGATACGCTCCACAGAGCCGACAGAGGTACCGCCGTACTTTTGAACAATTAAGCTGCGTTGCATGAGAGGAGAACGAGGTCAGGGGCGGTTTGGATCCTACCCCGGATCTAGGCCAAGCCCAGTCCATTTTGCAAAAACGGCGGTACCGGCAGCAGGATCAGCACCAGCAGCGTTAGCATCCCCAGCCCCAGCAGATCCCGGGCCTCGTCCAGTTCCGTCACATCGTTGAGGGCCGGCTCGTCAGCACTGGAAATCACAAACAGCAGCAGCGCCCAGAGCAACAGCCAAGGCTGCACCGTCAAAGCCAGCAGCAACACCAACCAGCGGGCTACCCGGCCCACATTCGCTCCCATCCGCTGTCCATACACTGCGTGGACAATGTGCCCTCCATCCAGTTGGCCCACCGGCATGAGGTTAAAGGCAATCACCACCAAGCCCAGCCAGCCGGCAAAGGCCAGCGGGTGCAGCTCGATCACCTGCCCCGGCTGCAACTGATCCCCCAGCACCATGCGGGCCAGAATTGCCAGCAGCACCGATAGGCGCGGGTCAATGCGATGAAAACTAATCGGGGTCGGCTGCCCCTCCGGCACCGCGGGAGGATCTGCAGGCGCTGAAAACACCAGCCCCAGCAACAGCATGCCCAAAGCAACAAGACTCCCTGCCAGCGGCCCAGCGGCGGCGATATCAAACAACACCTTGCGGTTGGGCACCGGCTCTTTCAACTGGATAAACGCCCCAAAAGTCCCTAGGACAAAAGGCACCGGGATGAAATAGGGCAGCGAGGTTTTGATGTGGTGGCGGCGGGCCACCCAGTAACGAGTCCACTCATGGGATCCCAAAATGGCAAGGATCCCGACCGCATAGGGCAATCCTTTCATCAGAGAGGGCAAATGCAGCAGCCGGTCAGGGCTAACCCCAGCCGCGTGGGCCCCAGCACTGAGGGTTGTCCAGAAGGTGAATAGCAACAGCCCCAAAGCCAGCAGCGGCAACTCTCGACTGTCCGCCAGGGAGCGCCGCGCCGCCGGGTTGGGCACCAAGGCAAAAAAGGGCTTACCGGCAAACCCCTCCTGCAGCACCACCAAAAAGCGTTTGCCGAAAGTGGTTTCCACGTTTTGCTGCACCCGCTCATAGGCTTCACTGGGATCCGCCCGCAAGTTGCCCCGGCAGATGATCGCCTGGGGGCGGTACTCCACATTTTGCAAATAAAAGACGTTCCAGGGGAAGCAATGGCTCAGCTTCTCCCGCGGCACTTCGGAGATGGGGGTGTGGGCAAGAGCCAGCGAGACCGGATCTGCGGCGCCGTCTTCCTCCTCTTCCTCTGGCTCAGGTTCCCCAGCCGGCGAGGGATCCGCTTCTGGAGAGGAGTTTTCCACCTCTGGCCGAGGGCCTCCGGTTGAGGGTCGAATACCCCCTCGTCTCACCAAGGTCATGCTGGTAAAGTAGGAGGTGAGAAACAGCAGCAACATCAGCAAGGGAGGCAATTCGTACTGAAACACCTGACGCCCCAGCACCCAAACCAAAGGGGGCAGCATCATCACCAGCCACAGGATCCGCCACGGCACCTTCGAAAGGCGGGCCACACTTTTTTGCAGCAGCAGGTAGGTTGCAGAACCCACCAGCGCCAACAGGATCCAATCTGCCATGAGTTCAAAAAACGGAGGAGAACACCTCTACCAAGCTAGCGGCAAATCCAATCCCCTCGCTACAGCTTGCAGCCGGGATCCCTGAAGAGCCAATTGAGGCTTGGCCTGCCCATAGACCGCCACCATTCCGGGGCAAACTTTTCATTCGCGCGAGCGGTGCGGAGCACTTTACTTCTTGTCAGCAGTGGGGCGAAAAAGAGGGATCCCCTTGAGGCGTGCTTATGCTGCCGGCGTCCACTGCACAGCTTCGCCCATGGGCCCCAACCTCAACCCAGTATCTATTCTGGCCAAAAGGTATTCCCTGTCATGCCTCGCAGGGTGAAATAAACAAATAGAAGCAACAAAAGGGATCCCAGCGTAACCATAGCCGCCGCTGTTGGACTTTTGCGATACAGGCCGACAAAAGGCTGGAGGCCAGCCCAGATCCCCCCCAGCAAAACGGTAATAAAGTAAGTGGGATAACGGGAGACATTCTCCACAAACTGGTCTTCCAGTCTTCTGGGGGGCTGCGGTTGTGGCATAAGAGGCTGGGGCTCCAACTCCTTTTTTCTCAGTGTGCCATAGGTAGCTGTCAACCATCTGGAGGCTGGCCATCTTCAGGGAACTGGCGGCAACTCAAAAAGTGTAGTCATCTCAAACTAGATTGAGACACTCCCCAAACGCTCCGCGCCGCTGCCGCGACCCCCCAGCTCATCTCTCTGGGAGAGGGGGGTTGGAGAGCAAGGCAACGGAAATGTTTTATTCCTATTCAAAATGACTATAAATCTCCTCCATTGGCGCTCTTTTGGCAGCCGAGCAACCTCGGCTCCCCAGCCGCTGTGGCACCAACCGACCGGTAAGCAGCCTCTCTGCCGCTTGGCTCACAGCCTCCGCGAGGGAGAAAGTCCATCATCCCCTCATATCAAAAAGAACATCTACTTCACGAAGAGTGGTTGGAGCGAAGGGGAGACTGCGCAGATTCAGGAAACCGAGAACCTGATATGGTAGGCGTTATCCTGCCTGATCTGCTCTTTTGCTCAGTGCAGCCTCCCCTCTTCATAGACTGATGCGAGAATTGCCCTCTGATCCTTCCAATCGTGCCGGCGTACCCTTTGGGGATCAGACCCTGGCTCTGATGCGCGTCCAGGAGGCCCTGGATCAATTGGAGGCAGCCATTCTCAGTAGCCCTCGCCTGTTTTGGTCTCGCACCCTTATTGAAGAGGAAAAGATTCTGGAGCAGTTAGACTTTATCCGCCTGAACCTGCCGACAGCCCTGGAGGAAGCGGAGGAACTGCTGCGCCAGCGGGATCGGATCTTGGCAGAGGCCAATCGCTACGCCCAAGAAATTGTGGCCGCGGCCCAACGTAGGGCTGAGCAGCTCCTCAACGAATCGGCGATTCTGCGACAGGCCCAAGCTCAGGCGGAGCAGTTATTGCAACAAGCCTATCAACATAGTGAGGAGGTGCGGCGACAGACACTGCAGGAATCGGAGCGCCTGCAGCGGGAGGCCCACCGTTACGTGGATCAGGTGTTGCAAGACTTGGAGTTGCGGTTGGTGGAGTCCTTGCGGGTGATCCGCAACGGGCGGCAAAATCTGCAGACCTAACAGAGAAGAGTCAGACTGGGGCTTGAGCGCTGCCTTCAACCTGTGCCAGGAGCATTTTTATCCCGCGTTGTGCAAGTCTTTTGGAGCGGTGGGTTAGGGATCTCCTGAGCAGGCGAGGGACGGCTCCCCTCGCTAGACTTGAGCAGAAGACGTTCCCCAGCGGCCCTTGACATCCTCTCTGCCCATCATCCTTGGCGTATCAGGCGCTTCAGGGATGCTCTATGCTGTGCGCGCTCTGCATGTTCTGCTCAGCCTGGACTACCGCGTCGAAGTGGTGGCCTCCAAAGCGGCCTATCAGGTGTGGCAGGGAGAACAAGGGGTGCTGCTGCCGACAGACCCCCGCAAGCAGGCCCACTTTTGGCGACAGCAAGCCGAGAGCAGCGGTGGATCCCTAGTTTGTCATCGCTGGCAGGATGTGGGGGCAACCATTGCCAGTGGCTCCTATCGCACGCAGGGGATGTTGGTGATCCCGTGCAGTATGGGTACAGTTGCCAAGTTGGCTGCCGGCTTGAGCTCGGATCTGCTGGAGCGGGCTGCTGATGTGCAGCTCAAGGAGGGACGACGCTTGGTGGTGGTGCCGCGGGAAACCCCCTTTAGCCTGATCCACCTGCGCAACTTGACCACTCTGGCAGAAGCGGGGGCGCGCATTGTTCCGGCCATTCCAGCTTGGTACCACCAGCCGCGTACCATCCTAGATTTGGTGGATTTTGTGGTGGTGAAGGCGTTGGATCAGTTCGGTATTGATGGCGATCTCATTCGCCGCTGGCAGGGGATGCGCCAGCATCAGATCCTCAAGCTGCCCCCTGATCTCTGAGCGGGATCCCTTTTCCCGGTGGGAAGCTTGGATCTGGCTTGGGAGTACTTCAGTCTGGGGAGTGTCCCATGTTGATGCCCCTCACTCCCAGCCCCTCTCCCAAGGAGGAGGGAAGTTGGTCGTTGGTAACTTGCTGAACTAGCTGACTAGGGGATCCCGCTGAAGGGGGGTGGGCAAGTCAGGGCAGGTCTCCAGACTGGCCGCCCATTCCCCGATGAGGGTGTTGACCCAGTGAGGCAGCTCGTCGTGGGCGCAGTGGCCTACTCCCGGCAGCTTCACCAAGGTGAGGGCAGGTTGCCAGCGCTTAAATTGGTCTGCCAAAAAACTGGGCACTGCCGGATCTTCTCGGCCCCAAAGTAGCAAGATAGGCATTTTTAGGGTGGGCAGCAGGCGTTTGGGGCTGTCGAAGCGGCGGCAGAGAATGGCCCTCAGACCGTCCAAAAACACGTGGGCTGCCCCCGGCTCAAAGGCCGGTCTCTGGAAGATCTGCACCAGCTCGTCATCCACCTGCTCATCCCGCTTGTAGACATTCTTGATCCAAGCTCGTAGCACCTCGGTTTGTCGCAGCCAGTTGAAGAGGTGGGGATAAGTGAGGGGGCACCCCAGCAACGACAGAATCCCTTCGCAGAGGGCTCGCACCAGAGCATCCCAGGGAGAGGGCAATTCTTCCGGATGGGGCCCATCGGCGCAGCTAATCAAGCACAGGCCCTTCACCATCTGGGGATAGCGGGCGGCGGCAATGACTCCCACCAAGCCCCCGATGGAATGGCCCACCAGGATGCTGGGCTGCTGAATGTGAGTTTGCCAAAACTCGTGTACCTGCTCCACCCACAGATCAACGCTGTAGGCAATCTCCGGCTTGGCACTCTTGCCAAATCCCAGCAGGTCGAGGGCATAGACGGAGCGCTGGGATCCCAGAGGGAGAATGTTGTGGCGCCAATGACCCACTGACGCTCCAAATCCATGGATTAAAAGGGCCGGAGCTGCCGTCAAGTTGACGACACCGGCAAGGGTTTGGGCGCGACTGGGGGTGTAGGTGAAATGGATGGGCCAGCCCCGCCAATGCCAGGTTTGGGAGTAGCCGTAGCGAGGCAAAGCCGACAAGGGATCCCTGTCGCTGCCCGTTGGGGAAGGGGGGGGCGCATCAACAGAGGAGAAACCGGGAGCGCCAACGGAATTGGCGCCGACGGGAGCAGAAGGGGAAGGATGGGAGTCGAGTCCGTGCAAGGGAGAAGTGGGTGATAACAATAGGCTCATCTCCAATTTAGGCTAGACCAATCTTAGTGGTTTCCTCGGCTCATCATTTAATAGGACGTACTTTGCCACCGGTTCTTCTATATCTTCCAGGACATGCCAGCATGACTGTGTCCATAACCCCAGACCCAATGGATGAAGCCTTCGGGATAGACCCGATTACCGCTGCCAGCTTTCGCCAGATCGATCAGGAGATCGGCCCCCACCCCTGGCAAGGGATCCCTTATGAGGTGGTGCGCCGTGCCATTCATGCCACTGCCGACTTTGAGCTGCGGGATCGCTTTTTCTTCGGCCCCAACGCCGTTGAACACGCCCTGGCAGCCCTACGGCAAAAGCAGCCTGTCATTGTCGATGTCAGGATGGTGGCAGCTGGGATCCAGTCAGGTCTGAAAGCCCAAGGGATCCCCCTCTACTGTGCTTTGGACTGGGTGGAGGAGCCCCGTTGGCCCGGTCAAACCCGCGCCGCCAATGGGATGGTGAACTTGGCACGCCGCTATCCAGAAGCCCTGTTTGTCGTTGGCAATGCCCCCACCGCGTTGCTGGCTTTGGTGGAGGAGATTCGGGCACAGCGGGTCAAGCCGGCTTTGGTGATCGGAGTGCCGGTGGGATTTGTGGCGGTGGAAGAGGCCAAGCAGGCGTTGGCGCAAACGGATGTTCCCCAGATTCGGGTGGAGGGCCGCAAAGGCGGATCCCCAGTTGCTGCTGCCATTGTCAATGCCCTTCTCTTGGCAGCTCAACGGGATCCCATCCCCAACTGACTAGAATTGAAGGGATATCTTCAGACCTTTCCCATGACCCCAGAACAAGAGGAGTGGCTGATTCGCAACCTTCAGCAACAACAAGAACAAATCCAAGAAATGCGGGCCGAGCAGCAGCGGTCGGCTGAGCGCTTTGAGGCTCAGATGGTT
>NZ_JANSIA010000006.1:41909-47774 GCF_047461835.1 Synechococcus sp. R60.1
GAGATGCGGCAGGGCTTTGCAGCCCAAATCTCCGAGATCCGGGCTGAACAGCAACGATCTGCCGAGCGCTTTGAGGCTCAGATGGCCGAAATGCGGGCCGAGCAGCAGCGGTCGGCTGAGCGCTTTGAGGCTCAGATGGTTGAGATGCGGCAGGGCTTTGCAGCCCAAATCTCCGAGATCCGGGCTGAACAGCAACGATCTGCCGAGCGCTTTGAGGCCCAGATGGCCGAAATGCGGGCCGAGCAGCAACGATCTGCCGAGCGCTTTGAGGCCCAGATGGCCGAAATGCGGGCCGAGCGGCAGGCTATGGAAGCCCAACTCCAGACCGAAATCCAGGAGATCAGGGCGTTGATCCAACAGAACCAGGAGCGGATTCGACAGAACGAAGAGCGGGGAGACGAGCTGGAGGTGGCCATACAGGAGTGCCGCCGAGATATGCAGGCTGGGTTTGCCGAACTGAGGGAAGCGCAAGCCATGATGATGGAGCAATTTCGGGAGCGCGATGGCCGCCTGATCGAGGCTCAACTCAGCTTTATTCGGGAGATGCGGGAAATGCAACGGGAAGTGGCGGAGCTGCGACTGGATTTTCTCAATCACATGCGCCAATACCACCCACCTGTCGAACGTTAAATGGCTACGGCAGCACCTGGGCGGTCACCTCAGCTTGCGGTCGTAGGGGTAGCGGGGGATGGCTCTGTGGCTTCCTGGGGGATCCCCCCCCTTTCCCAAGCCAGGGTTTTGGCAGGAGCCCCTCATCTGCTCCGGCACTTTACCGATCATCCGGCCCGCAAGATCCCGCTCACCGGGCCGGTGGAAAGTTGGATCCCGCTTTTGCAGCAGGAGATGGCTCAGGGATCCCTGGTCTTGTTGGCCAGCGGGGATCCGCTTTTTTTCGGGATCGGGCGGCTGTTGACGGAGTATTTCCCAGCGGAGCGGTTGGCCTTCTATCCGCAGGTGAGCTCGGTGCAGCTGGCCCTGAACCGCCTGCAGATCCCCTGGCAGGAGGCGACCATCCTCAGCCTGCACGGGCGGGGAGTGGAGCGGTTGGAAGCCGTTCTCAAGCAGGGATCCCCTGTGATCGTGGTGCTCACCGATCCGGAGCATACACCGACCGTCTTGGCCCAGTTCATTGCCGACCTGCGGCTGCCGGTGCGTTACCAAGCCTGGGTCTGTAGTCAACTGGGATCCCCTCAAGAACAGGTCGTGCCCCTCCAAGAAGGGGAAGACGCCGTTTTCCCCAGCCCCAACGTTGTGGTGCTGCGACGAGTAGAGCCGGAGCCAGATCCCCATCGCTGGCCTTTGGTCGGGATCCCGGACGACCAGTTCTACACCTTTCCCGACCAGCCCGGCTTGATCACCAAGCAGCCCATCCGCCTGCTCACCTTGGGATCCCTGCAGCTCCCCCAAGAGGGCGTGGTGTGGGATATCGGTGCCGGCACCGGCTCGGTGGCCATCGAAATAGCCCGCCTCTCTTCTCGGCTCCAGGTCTATGCTGTCGAGCGCAACGCCATGGGCATCTGTCTGATTCGGCGCAACCGGCAACGCTTTGGACTGGAGAACCTGCAGGTGATCCCGGGGGCAGCCCCCCAAGTGTTGGCCGACCTGCCAGATCCGGATCGGGTGGTGCTGGGCGGTGGCGGCAAAGGGATCCGCGACCTGCTGCCGGTGGTGGAAGCCCGCCTGCGGCCTGGAGGGATCTTAGTGGCCAACTTCGCTACCCTAGAAACCTGCAGTGAAGCCCTGCAATGGCTGCGTTCTCGGGGCTGGCAAGTTCGAGTAGATCACGTTCAGATCTCCCGCTCTGCCGTCCTGGCCGAGGGCACCCGCTTTGCCCCCCTGAACCCGGTTTACCTGCTGCAAGGGATCCCTTCAAATTGGAAAGCCCAGTAAGCCCCCTGTTGCTCTGCTTTCCCTTCTCCCTGTGGGGGAGGGAAAGTTATCCCTCGTCCTCCTCATCGGCGGTGAACCCCGGTCGGTACAGGTAGGGAGAGGAGGGACGGTTGGTTTTCTTAATTTGGTCTTTGATGGATTCCAGGTCGATGTAGCGATCCGCCAAGTTGATCAGTTGATCGCTGGTCATGGAACGCAGGCTAACCACCTCCACTCGCGCCCCTTGGTAGCTGACGGCATTGACCGCGTAGGCCAAGTCCCCATCACCGCTCACCAGCACAGCTGTCTCATACCAGCGCACCAGCGACAGCATATCCACGGCAATTTCCACATCCAGGTTGGCTCTCTTGGATCCATCGGGCAACTGGGTTAGCTCTTTGGTAACCACGCGGTAGCCATTGCGGCGCATCCAGAGCAAAAACCCCTGCTGCTTTTCGTTGTTGCGATCGACGCCGGTGTAGAAAAAAGAGCGCAAAAGGGGCGACCGACCACTCAGCGTCTTCAGCAGGCGGGTGTAGTCGATCTCAATGCCCAGTTGCAGAGCGGCATAGAACAGATTGGATCCGTCGATGAATATGGCCACACGCCCACGGTTGTCCTGCAAGGGATCCGCAGGCTGAAAGCCGGGATCAGGATCAAGACGCAGCATTCGGGTTTTCTTCTCCAAGTTTTGACAAAAGGGCAGAAAAAAGACGTGTTAAATGGGTTTAATCGCCAATACAGCTCTTTCCGGCAGCACTGACTACAGCTAATGCAGACGCCTCTCTTGTGCGATAGGGATCTTACTGCTTCCCAGAGTGATCTGCAGAATTCCCATGAAGTCGGAAAAAGCCGTAAAAGGCTGCCCCAAGCCTTGGGACACATGATTCACCCTAGCGCAGGAGAGACGATCCACGGAGAAGATTTCCAAAATCCTAAAGAAAAAATACCTACGATAAGGAGAGGCTTTGCGGATGGAGTGCAGGGATGGGCCGGTGCCTTACCGCTTTTCGAGCCCCTTGCACAGAGGGGTGCTGCGCAGCCGCTACAAGCGGTTTTTGGCCGATGTGGAGCTGGAAAACGGGCAACAGATCATCGCCCATTGCCCCAACACAGGGCCGATGAGTGGGGTCTGTCAGGTGGGGGCACCTGTGTACCTCTCCCATCACCCGGAGCCAAAACGGAAACTGGCCTACACCTGGGAGATGATCCAGGTGGATGGGGTATGGGTGGGGATCAACACCAGCTTGCCCAATCGCCTGGTGGACTGGGGGCTGGAGCGAGGGTGGTTTCCCCAGTTGGCAGGGTTTTCTCGCCGGCAACGGGAGGTGACCTGCGGCAGGAGCAAAATTGACTTTCTGCTGACAGGAGACTCTGGCTCGGCCTATTTGGAGGTGAAGAATACCACCTGGGCTGTGGGATCCCGCGCGCTGTTTCCCGATACGGTGACCACTCGCGGCCAAAAACACCTGGAAGATTTGATCGCGGTGCGCCAACAGGGTCAGCGTGCCCTGCTGCTGTACTGGATCAATCGCGCCGATTGCACCAAGTTTGCCCCCGGCGAAGAACGGGATCCCCGCTATGCCCGTCTGTTTCGTGAGGCCCTGCAAGCCGGAGTGGAGATGTTGCCCTATCGGGTCGAGGTTTCGCCGACAGGGATCCGCCCCTTGGGTTTGGCCAAAATCGTTGTCTAAGCACCCCAAAAGAAGGGGCAAGCTCTCTTGAAATGGCTGGGGATCGCCTATAATTCTGTTTTCTCCAGATTCTTCCATTTTCCAGGCATTTGAGGACCATGAGCGAACCTTCCTCCCGTCCTCATCACATTGTTCTCACCTCCCATCCCTCCCCTTATGGGACGCAAGCCCAGCCGATTCGCTGGGGATCCTTGGATCCACTGCAGCGGGGGCCGGTGGTGGGTAGCCTGACCAATCTTGCCCATCGCAATGTCATCGGCACCCATGCGGGAGCCTACGCTGTCTATCGGGCATTGGCTGTGGCCAGTGGCTCTTTGCAGGCGGATCACCGCGCCGATTTAACCAATACTGCCCCGGTGGTGTCGATTGGCCCTCACCCAAGCTGGGGAGATCCAGACCGGATTGTGTCTTTGGATCCCTGGGGAGCGGTTGTGGGAGAAGTCTTTGCCCCCCTCTATGCCCAGGGCTACGACATTCGTCCCACCATTGCCATTACCCAGGCCCACATCCACATGCCCGAACTGCAGGAGGCGGTCAACAAAGGGCGGTTGCGGGTGGATGGCCGGATCCTCAAAGACAATGGCAGCCTGGTGGTCACCAAAGCCGCAATCGAGCCGGTCTGGTACCTGCCGGGGATCGCCAAACGATTGCAGGTGAGCGAAAGCCTGCTGCGCCGCACCCTCTTCGAGCAGACGGGAGGCATGTTTCCAGAATTGGTGACTCGCCCAGACCTATCGGTGTTTTTGCCGCCCATCGGTGGCCAGACGGTGTACATCATCGGGCAAGTGGCCGCCATCACCGACCCGGCTTTGCCCCTGGCGGTGCGGGTTCACGACGAATGCAATGGTTCCGATGTGTTTGGCTCGGATATTTGCACCTGCCGCCCCTACCTGGTGCATGGCATTGAAGAATGCGTTAAGACGGCCCAAGCCGGTGGAGCCGGGGTGATCGTGTACCTGCGCAAAGAAGGCCGCGCCTTGGGAGAGGTGACCAAGTTTTTGGTCTACAACGCCCGCAAGCGCCAGGAAGGAGGGGATCGGGCTGATGCCTACTTCGCCCGTACCGAGTGTGTGGCAGGGGTGCAAGACATCCGGTTTCAGGAGTTGATGCCGGATGTGCTCCATTGGCTGGGCATAACCCGAATCGATCGCCTGATTTCCATGAGCGACCTCAAGTATCGAGCCATCACCAACTCCGGCATTGAGGTTCTGCAGCGGGTGCCCATCCCAGAAGAGCTGATCCCGGCGGATGCCCGTGTGGAGATCGAGGCCAAAAAAGCTGCCGGCTACTACACCGAGGGGGAGGTGCTGGATGCGGAGCGGCTGGCCCAAATCCGAGGAAGAGCCTTGGTGGAGTGAGCGGGATCCCTCATGCAAGTGGCTACCTGGAATGTCAACTCCATTCGCACCCGGCTGCCTCAGGTTTTGGCTTGGCTGGACAGCCAGGGATCCCTGGATGTGCTCTGCCTGCAGGAGACTAAGGTGGTGGATGAAGACTTTCCCCGGGCGGCCTTTCAGGAGCGGGGCTTTCATGTGGAGGTCTACGGGCAAAAGTCCTACAACGGTGTGGCTCTGATCAGCCGGGATCCCCCGGAAAAAGTAGAACGGGGGTTTGGTGCGCTGCTGCCTGCGGCGGCAGATTTGGACGAGCAAAAGCGGCTGATGAGCGCCATCTACCGCGGGATCCGTATTCTCAACCTTTATGTGCCCAACGGTTCTGAGGTGGGATCGGAAAAATACGCCTATAAATTGCGCTGGCTAGCCACGCTGAAGGATTACCTCGCCGTTGCCCTGAGCCAAGGGGATCCCATCTTGCTCTGCGGGGACTTTAACATTGCCCCGGAAGATCGGGATATTTACGATCCCCAAAAAGCGGGAGAAATCATGGCTTCCGAACCGGAGCGACAAGCCCTGCGGGAGATCCTGGCTTTAGGGTTTGAAGATGCGTTTCGCAGGTTCACCCCAGATCCCGGCCATTTTAGCTGGTGGGACTATCGCTCGGGGGGGTTTCAAAGGAATCGCGGCTGGCGCATTGATCATCATTATCTGTCTCGTGAGCTACAGGAGAAAGCCACCGCTTGCTGGATCGATGTTGAGCCACGGCGGGCCGAAAAACCCAGCGATCATGCCCCTGTCATTGTTGCCCTGGATATTTAAGCGCCTTGTTATAGTCATTTCAAGCTAGGTTGAGACACTCCCCAAACGCTCCCTGCCACTGCCTTCACCCCTTCTCTCAGAGGAAGAGGGGAGCCAGGCGGAAATGTTTCATTCCTGTTTAAATGACCATAACAGCTCATACCAAC
>NZ_JANSIA010000007.1:0-22500 GCF_047461835.1 Synechococcus sp. R60.1
TACACGTCGCAGACCTGTCACCGGTGCTTACACATCCACCCTGAGCAGGGCAAGTCCTACCGCAGTGGCAAGTCGTTCAAGTGTGGGCACTGTGGATGGGAAGGAGATGCGGATTTGAATGGTGCGAATGTGATTGCGCTTTTGGGGGCTGTCGTAAACCAGCCTAGAGGTTCGGGCCTGTTTTGTTCTCTGGTAGAGCAGAGCAGGCTCAGGGCTACTGAAAGCCCACTCCGTACCGCTTTAGCGGTCGGAGTCGGGTAGTTTACCTCCAAGTGGGTGTAGGGAGCCTGAGGGTTGATAGAGGAACCGGCGTCCTGTTGAACCTTGGGCTGAATGATGAGATCGATGCGCCGTGCCCCCGCGTGTTTGACAATCAGAAAGCTGGCTTCCAGAGGTGTCCGGCTCAGCAGAGCCAAAGCCCCCAGCCGCTCCTCCCCCCGGTTAATCGGGTAGGCAACAAAGCCTCGCAAGCCATTGGCCTTCACCCACTCCGGGGCGGGCATCCAGGCTTCTTGGGCGGGATTGTTGCTCAAAAGCGGCAGCCCCTCCTGGGCCACCCGTCCCAAAGGGCTGTCGTCAGGATAGATCCGCTGAATTTGGTCGTGAGCAGGGCTGAGCAGGCCGGCATGGGCCACCGACTGAAAACATCCTTCCTGCGGGTCGAAAATCCAAAGGCGAGCTGAGGCCGCGCCCAGGCGATTTACCATCTGCTGTACCAAGGTCTGGGCCAGCTTGAGCACACACTGCTCCAGCTCCCCCATCTCTACAGAGTCCGAAGAGGATGGGGAAGATAACTGAGAAGAGAGCAGCACCAGTTCTTGGACAATTTGGTTTGCAGCCTGTAGCTGGCGTGACAGCATGGGATCCCATCGCGGCAGCGGTGCGGAGCACTTTCAACAGAGGCAACCGAAGGCATGACAGCAAGAGATGGGCTTCCATCAACAAGGAACCAACTTCTGCACAGCCTCTAACCGCCCCAAAGCCCAGCCCCGCCGCTGGAGAAGGGCAAAAGATTCCAGCAAATCCGGCCCCTGCAGATCCCCTGTCAGGGCGGCCCGCAAACTCTTCATCAGCAGGCCCTTTTTCATGTTCTGGCCCTTGGCCACCTGATCCACCAGCGGTTTTAAGCTGTCCGCCGAAACCTGGGGCAGCTCGGCAGCAGCCAGCGTGGCAGCCATAGCAGCCATAGCCTCTGCCACCCCAGGCAGGCGCAACTGTTCCAGAGCTGGCAACGTGTAGCTGAGGGGCTCCTGAAACAAAAAGCGGCTGAGCGGAGGAGCTTCTGCCAGGCGGTCGATGCCATCGGCAATCAGGCGGGCCACATCTTCTAACCAGGTGGGATCCGGCACCTCGGAAAGGTCAAACCCTGCCGCCTGCCAAAAGGGGGTGAGCCGTTCTACCAGTTCTGGCGGAGAAAGCCGCTTGATGTACTGGCTGTTGATCCAGTTGAGCTTGTCCCAGTCAAAGCGGGCAGCCGCACGGTTAACCCGGTCAAAGTCGAACAGCGCAGCCGCCTTTTCCAAAGAGAAAAGCTCTTCCCCATCCGGGGGCGACCAACTGAGCAAAGCCAAATAGTTCTTGAGAGCTTCCGGCAAAAAGCCCAGTTGCTGGAACTCTGCTACCGAAGTTGCCCCATCCCGTTTGGAGAGCTTTTTCCCCTCCGGGTTCAGGATTAGCGGAGAATGGGCAAACTGGGGAGGTTCGTGGCCAAGAGCACGGTAGAGCAAAATCTGCTTGGGGGTATTGCCGATGTGATCTTCGCCGCGAATCACATGGGTGATGCCCATGTCGATGTCATCCACCACCACCGCCAAGTTGTAGAGAGGGTAGCCATCCGCTCGGGCAATGACCATGTCTCCTCCCAAATCCTGGGTGTTCCAGGTAATGGGGCCGCGGATGAGATCCACCCAAGACACCTCTAGGGGCTCCTCGATTTTGAAGCGGATCACTGGCTGCCGCCCCTCGGCTTCGTAGGCCCGTCGCTGGGCTTCGGTGAGAAAGCGGTGGCGGTTGTCGTAGCGGGGGGCTTTGCCGGCAGCCTTCTGGGCAGCGCGCATCTCCTCCAGCTCTGCCTCGCTGACGTAGCAGCGGTAGGCCAGCCCTTGATCTAGAAGCTGCTGCACCACTGCTTGGTAGCGCTCGATGCGCTTGGACTGGTAGACCGGCCCTTCGTCCCAGTCTAGGCCCAACCAGGCCAGGCCCGCCAAAATGTTGCGGGTGTAGCGGGGCAAAGAGCGGTCGCGGTCGGTGTCCTCAATGCGCAAAATGAACCGGCCACCGTGGCGACGGGCATACAGCCAGTTGAACACTGCCGTCCGGGCGGTGCCGATGTGCAGATTTCCGGTTGGACTGGGGGCAATGCGAACACAAACACTCACAGGTCTAAGGATCCCAAGCAGAGTATCCCGATCCTAGTCGGCGGCGAGATCCTTTGTCATGTTGGCCCTCCATTGGGTTGCAGGCGGTTGCCAATCGAGGCATTTCGAGTAGAATCCGCCTTAGCTGCCGGTCAAAAGGTAGGCTTCATGGGGATCCAAGTCAATGAGCAACGTTCAAACCCCGCTTTTTTCCGGTGTTGAGGAAAAGCTGTAGCGCAGGAGGAATCCCAGCACATGCGTCTGACTTTGGCCATTCTTCTGGGTTGTCTGTCCGCCGGGATCCCGATTGGATCCGCCTTGGCCCAAATTGCCTATCCTTCCTATCCGGTGGGAGATGCCCTAGACAGGATCCTGTTGGATACAGGCAGGAATGTGGATCCGGTCATTTTCCCTGAGGAGGTGGTGCGCTCCCAGGCCCGGCAGACCACCGCCTTCTTCACCACGCTGCTGAACCAACGCACCAACATCCCACCCCTGCGCTCGCTAGATTTGCCCAGCCCCTATCAGGCTTCGGTTCGTACCCAGGCCGGGTACTACCGCGTGACCCAGACAGAGCCCGTTTTGGATTTTGAAATCTTGCGCTAGGCAGGGCAGGTATTCGGGGCCTGTTCCAGCGCCGGCCTGTTGCTGTTGCCAAAACGTTGTGTATGAAGCTCCGTTCTACTGCTGCGCGGAAGAAAGCTAGCTAGGGCGGTGGTTGTGCCCTGGTCGGCGTGGCGGAAAGGGCAGTGACTGCCTGGCGGTTGCCTTAAAGCTGTTCACCCAGGAGGGCATGGTTTTTCTCAGCGAAACAGCTCCCTGGAGAGGCGCTCCGCCGGCGCAATCGGACAAGAGGGAACTGGGGAAAGTTGTGTTTGTGAGAGCCTTCATCCTATGGCCCGCTCGCGCGGACGGTAACTGCCTCTCCGGTCAGCGAAAAAGCTCGCGTGGCGGTAATGCGCACCGGCACCAGGGATCCCTGCAGTTGCTCTGGATTCCCTTCAAAGAACACCAAGCGATTGCCGCGGGTACGCCCCATTGCCTGGCGGGGGTTTTTCGGGTTGGGGCCTTCCACCAGCACCTCTTGCACCTGGCCTAAGAGTCGGGCGCTGCGAGCGGCAGCCACCTCGGCCACCAGTCGGTTCAGCCGTTGCAGGCGGTCGCTTTTTTCCTCTTCAGGCACCTGGTCGGGCCACTCGGCGGCAGGGGTGCCGGGACGGGGGGAGTAGGCAGCAGTGTTCACTTGGTCAAAGCCGATATCCTGCACCAGTTGCAGGGTTTCTTGGAACTGAGCTTCGGTCTCTCCCGGGAAGCCGACAATGGCATCGGCGCTGATGGCGGCTTCGGGCATGTATTGGCGGATGAGCTGGATGATCTGGCGATAGCGCTCGTGGGTGTAGCCGCGCCGCATCCGCTTGAGCACTTCGTTGCTGCCCGCCTGGAAGGGGATGTGGAAGTGCTCGCAGACTTTGGGCAGCTCGGCGCAGGTGGCGATCAGCTCCTCGGTAAAGTAGCGCGGGTGGCTGGTGGCAAAGCGAATCCGTTCAATACCTTCCACCGAATGGACGAAGCGCAACAAGCTGGCCAGGTTGGTTTTCGGATCCAGATCCCGTCCGTAGGCATCGATGTTCTGCCCCAGCAACGTCACCTCGCGGTAGCCCGCTCTGGCCACGTCTTCGATTTCGGCGCGAATGGCCTGGGGCTGGCGGGACTGCTCTTGCCCTCGCACCCGCGGCACGATGCAGTAGGTACAACGCTCGTTGCAACCGTAGATGACATTGATCCAAGCAGTGACCTGGCTGTCGCGGCGGGGCTTGGTGATGTCTTCTGGGATCTCAACCGGATCGGTGGCCACCACCTGGTTTCCGGCTTCCACCTGCGCCAGCAAATCCCCAAGGCGGTTCACGTACTGGGGGCCCATGACCAGATCCAGCTCAGGGACGCGGCGCAACAATTTCTCCCCCTCTTGCTGGGCCACACAGCCGGCCACGATCAGCTTGATGGCCGGGTTCTTGCGCTTGCGCTGTGCCTGGATGCCCAGGTAGGAATAGACCTTCTGCTCAGCATTGTCGCGGATGGTGCAGGTGTTGTAGAGAACTAAGTCCGCCTGCAACTCATCTTCGGTGGCCACATACCCCAGGGACTCCAGGATCCCGGCCATGCGCTCGGTATCGGCGCGGTTCATTTGGCAGCCGAAGGTGATGGTGTGGTAGGTGGGAGCAGCCATGGGAAGTAACAGCACAAAGAACCACCATCTTCGAGCTTAGCGGATCCTTAAAAATGGCTGAGGGGCTTGAGACTCCAACAGTTAATCTAGCTAGATAGAAATTCCTACACCGGCAAAGGCTCATGTTGCCCAAGCATCGTCCCAAGCAACTGTCGCTGGGCCCTCTGGAGTCGGAAATCTTGGACATCCTCTGGGATCTGGGCAGTGCCAGCACCCGTCAAATCCACGAGCGCATCTTGGCCGATCCGGATCGGGAGCTGGCCTATGCCTCTGTGACTACAGTTTTGCAGCGCTTAAGCCAGAAGGGCTGGGTGAGCTGTGAGCGCCGCACCGATCCCCAAGGGCGGAATCTGCCCATGCTGTGGCGGCCTCGTCTTTCGCGTCAGGAAGCGGCCAGCCTCAGGGCCTTCACCCACCTGCAGCAGTTTTTGGCTGTAGGGGATCCCGATACGGTGGCAGCCTTTGCCGATAGCCTGGATCAGGCCAGCGTGTCCCAGTTGCAGGCGATTGCCGAACGGCTGCGGGCAGCCCGTCAAGCCAGGAGGGATCCGCGATGAGCCACTTGGGCATGTTACTGCTGGGCTTGGGCCTCAGTTGCCTGTGGCGAGCCCAGGTGCGCCTGGACAGGAGTGGGGGATGGGGCCGACGTTGGCAGCGGGCTTGGATCCACTTCTTGCTGCCCCCGCTGCTGTTGCTGACCACTGCTTTGGCCTTGGCCTGGATGGGGCCGTGGGGACAAATGGCCGGAGCGGGGGGCTGGTTCTGCTACGGCTGTGCCCTGCTGTTGCTGGCCGTGGCCGGCGGCGTGGCCTTGCACTGGATTTGGGAATACTGGCGCTCCTATCGACGTGCCCATCTGCAAGCTCTGGCCCAGGTGGATTTGCATGGCTCTCCGGCCTACGTGCTGGATTTGGAGATTCCTTTTGCTGCCCAAGTGGGGGTGTGGAATGCCCAGTTGGTGGTCAGCCGCGGCCTGCTGGAGCAGTTGGATGATGAGCACTTGCGGGCTGTAATCGCCCACGAAGAAGCCCATCGCCACTACCGCGACACCCTGTGGATGTTTGGGGTGGGCTGGCTGCGACGCCTCACCGGCTGGCTGCCCAACACCGAGGCCCTCTGGCAGGAATTGCTCACCCTACGGGAGCTGCGGGCGGATCGCTGGGCGGCCCAACGGGTGGATCCCTTGCTGTTGGGAGAGGCCCTGCTGCAGGTGGTGGGCTATGGCGTGGTGGAGCAACCGGCGGCGGCCTGGGTTGGCTTTGCAATGGCCGTGAGTTCAGACTCAGGGCAACGGCTGCAGGAGCGTATCGATGCCCTGCTGCAGCAGGCAGAGTCAGGGCCCGTCGATCCCCTACCCCATTCTTCTTCCATTCGGGGTTGGGCCTGGTTGGGGTTGTCCCTATTGCCTTTGCTGGCGATCCCGTTCCATACCTGAAGATTGACGGCGATTCCTCAACCAAATTGTCCTTGGGTTGGGGAAGCGAGCTTGAAAAAAAACCACCAGTTGACGCCCAAAGCCTGAGATCTGCTTTGCAAGCAGAATGGGATACTCTAGGTCAGGTTTTCTGGACTTCTAGGGACTTACAGCAGTGCAAACCAACTCTTCCCTTTCTGAGGCGACCGGGTCGGCGTGTGATCCCCTTACGCGGGCGCAGATCCTCATCGAGGCTTTACCCTACATTCAGCAGTACCAGGGCCGCGTTATTGTCATCAAATACGGCGGCGCAGCCATGGTGCACCAAGAGCGACGGGCCGAGGTGCTCCGAGACATCGTCTTTCTGGCCTGTGTGGGGATCCGCCCGGTGTTGGTGCATGGGGGGGGGCCGGAGATCAACAGTTGGCTACAAAAACTGGACATTCCCTTCAAGTTTGTGGATGGCTTGCGGGTTACCGATGCCGCCACCATGGAAGTAGTGGAGATGGTGTTGGTGGGCAAGGTTAATAAGCAGATCGTCCAGCTCATCAGCTTGGCCGGCGGATCGGCGGTGGGGCTGTGCGGGCGGGATGGCAACTTGATCAAAGCGCGATCCCAGGGCCGGGCAGAGATCGGCTTTGTTGGGGAAGTGAGCAGCATCAACCCCCAGTTGCTGCAAACCCTATTGGAAGGTGGACAGATTCCGGTGATCTCCAGTGTGGCTGCCGATGAGACGGGCCAAGCCTACAACATCAACGCCGATACGGTGGCGGGAGAACTGGCGGCTGCTCTGGGGGCAGAAAAGCTGATTTTGCTCACCGACACCCCTGGCATTCTCAAAGATCCTCAGGATCGCAGCTCTCTGATTACGTTGCTGGATATCGAGACGGCTCGCCAGTTGATCCAAGCCGGTGTCGTCAAGGGCGGCATGATCCCGAAGGTGCAGTGTTGCATTCGCGCCTTGGCACAAGGGGTACGGGCAGCCCACATTCTGGATGGGGGATCCCCTCACTCTCTGCTGCTGGAGATTTTGACCGATGCCGGGGTGGGCACCAAGCTTGTTCCTTCTCAGTTTTCCGCTCAGTTGGAAGGACTGAACAACGGATCCCGCTAAGCTTCCTTGATAAAGCGAAGAATCTCCCGCACATGGCCGAGAAACTGGCTATCCACACTGAGCTGAGCCACAGCTTGGTGGGTCTCCTGGCGCAATTGCCTGTGCTCCAGCTCGTTGCTGGCCCGGAACTGTTCCAGTTGGGCTTTGAGCGCGGCCAGCTCCTGCCGCAGGTAGCGCCGGGTTTCTTCCTCCTGTTGGGCCCAAGAACCGGGCTTGCTGGGATCCCATTGCTCCTGCAACTGCTCGACTTGGCGTGTCAACTGCTTTATCCGCTCGGCCAACTCGATGGCATCTTCGCGAGGGATCTGGATTTGCCCTTGCAACTGGGCCAAGCGGTCGGCCAAATACTCGTAGCCCCGGATGGCCGGGCGCAGAGCCGTTAACAACACCGCAGCCACGGCGCTGGGGTAGCCAATGGGGGTGACTTGCCCAGCGGCCAAGCCATAGAAAGCCAGAGCCGACAGCCCATGCAGGGCAATGGCTATGCGCAACGACCAGCGGCTGAGCTTTTGCAGGAAGGCAAACGTCGAATCTTCCACCGGGATCCCTCGTTCCTGAGACACGACCGCCTCCTGCTGAACGGCCTTGGCCTGAAAGTAGAGGTTCCAGGGAAGGGTGACGATCACCACCAGCCACCAAAAGCTGGCGATCCCAATGGCCCAGTCGGCCAGCTCCCCAATAGGTAGCCCAAAAGCCCGCAACAGGCCAAACAGGATCCCGCCGCCGATCAACAACAGCAGCCCCGCCACCCAAACTGGGAAAAAGATTTTCGAGTAAGACACGGAGTAAGAGGTTGAGTAAGACATTGCCGGTTTCTCCTCATCAAGCTGCCTACAGCCTGCCCGAACCGAGCGGCCAGAAGCTCCTGAAGCGGCCAGTTTTCCGTCCGTCCCAGAGCCATTAGGGGTGCAGCTATAGCCATTCCCAATGGCGAGGAAACCCTTGCGGATCCCAAACTCCCTCTCCCTCAGGGAGAGCGCTTAGAGTAGATCAGTGCTCTCTATGAGTTGTCTTTGTTGTTCTCGGGTGTAAGCCTGTGAGCCTTGCCGCCTCTCCCCCCGATACCGATTTAAGTAGGGATCCCCGCCCTCGGCGAGAAAGCGATTGGCGGCTGCTGCAGCTCCTCTGGCCCTACGCCCGTCGGCACCTGAAGCTACTGTTGGCCGCCTTGGCCTTTCTGCCTCCCTTGGCGCTGGCGGATGCGGTGCAGCCCTTGATTCTGCAGCGGGCTCTGGATGGCCCCATTGCCCAGGCTCTGGAACAGGGTGAGGCCGGGATCCTCTCCGACCTTTGGCCCTATGTGGGGCTGTTGATCCTAACGGTACTGGTTCGCTGGCTCTTCCAAGCCCTGGAAGGGTATGTCAGCCAAAAGCTGGGGCAATTGATGACTCGCGACATCCGCGACGATCTCTTCGCCCACATTCTGGCCTTGCCGGCTCAGTTTTTCGACCGCACCCCGGTGGGCAAGTTGATCACCCGCATCACCAGCGACGTGGAAGCCCTGGGAGATGTCTTTTCCACCGGTGCCGTCGGCATCGTCAGCGACCTGTTTACCCTGGGGGTGATCGCGGTGGTCATGCTCAGCCAACGCTGGGATCTGGGCTTGCTGCTGATCTTGATCGTCCTGCCCATCAGCGCCGTTGTCCTCGAGTTGCAGCGCCGCTTTCGCGATGCCAACTTTCGCGTGCGCGAAGAACTCTCCAAACTGAACTCCTGGATCCAGGAGAACATCTTGGGCATTGTCGTTGTGCAACTGTTTCGGCGGGAGCGGCTCAATAGCGAGATTTTTCAAACCATGAACCGCCGCTACATCCGGGAAGTGGATCAAACCATCCTTTATGATTCTGCCCTTTCTGCCGTTTTGGAGTGGGTGTCTTGGCTGGCCGTGGCGGCTTTGCTCTGGGTGGGCGGGCAGCAGGTGATGTCAGCCGGTAGGGGCTCACTTGGAGGGGGATGGACGGGATCCCTGCCCCTGCCCGGGGAACCCCTCACCTTCGGTAGCCTCTACGCCTTTATTCTCTTTTCGCAACGGTTTTTCAACCCGCTGCGGCAGTTGGCGGAAAAGTTCACCGCCCTGCAGGCGGGGTTCACCGCCGTCGAGCGCATCGATGCCATCCTCAGCCTGCCGGTCGCCATCCGGGATCCCGCTCAGCCCCGCCACTTGCCCCCCAATGCCAGAGGAGAGGTGCAGTTCGAGCACGTCTGGTTTGCCTACAACCCCGGGGAGTGGGTGCTCAAAGACCTCACCTTCACCATCCGCCCCGGAGAAAAAGTGGCCCTGGTGGGGCCCACGGGAGCCGGGAAAAGCTCCATCATTCGCTTGCTCTGCCGTCTCTACGACGTAACCCAGGGATCTATTCGCATTGACGGCGTTGATATTCGGGATCTCCCCCAGGCTGAGCTGCACCGCCACCTAGGGGTAATCCTGCAGGATGGATTTTTGTTTTCCGGGGATATCCAGCAAAACATCACCCTAGGAGAGAAGGCAGATCTAGCGGCAGTGGAGCAGGTCGCCCGCCAACTCAACCTGCATGACTTCCTCCGCAATTTGCCCCAAGGCTACGCCACCCCTGTGCGAGAGCGGGGCAGCAACCTCTCCAGCGGCCAGAAACAGCTTATCAGCTTTGTGCGGGCCATGTGGCGGGATCCCAAAATCTTGGTTTTGGACGAAGCCACCGCCAGCCTGGATGTGGGCACCGAAGCCCTCCTGCAATCCGCTCTAGACACCCTGCTGCGGGATCGCACCGCCCTGATCATCGCCCACCGCCTTTCCACCATCCGCGATGTGGATCGCATCTTGGTTCTGCAGCGGGGGGAACTCAAAGAGCAGGGATCCCATGCCGAGCTCATGGCCCTCAGCGGGCTCTATGCCAGCCTCTATCGGCTGCAAGATCTGGGCGGCTAGCAGGGTGCTTCTGCCCAACCGTCAGCGACTGGCGCCAAAGCGAGACCGAATTGCCTTTAGGGTGGTGAAGCTGGCATCCGCGAACGCGATGCGAGCCTTGCAGAGTAACAGATTGCCGTTATCCACGGCAGTGTCTCTCAAGCTGGCCAAACCATCGCTGGCCTGCACCAGGGCACGGCGGCCCCAGCTAGAGAAATTTTTGCTGAGGGTGTTGATCAAGCGTTCCATAGGGATTGGACATTCCGCTCCTTGTCTTCCACCTAGCCTACTCCCCCAGCCGCAGGTATCCACAGAGGGCCATCAAGAAAATTGTTTGTTACAGATTGTTAAAAACTTGCCGTCAAGCCGGCAGACTGGCTATGATAGGCCCCAAGTTTGGCAAGCAATTCAAAGAAAGCGGTTAGCCATGAATCATCGGCCAGAGGTAGTGGAAGGCACAGAGTCCAAGCAGAAGGTGACCCTGTATCTCTCACCTGAGCTGCACCGGAATCTGAAGATTCGGGCTGCCGTGGAGCGGGAGCCGATGTCGGCAGTGGCAGAGAAGGCCATTACCTTCTATCTGCTTCACCCAGAGGTCATTGAAGGGGTACAAGGTAGCGCCTATCGTGTCCATCAATGTCCCAAGTGTAGTCACCCATTTGTTATCCGCGATGGAGAGGTGGTTTCCCTGCACCAGACATCGGCTGCCGAAGCCATCCTTGAAGAGGTGGAGCCAGAATACTGGGGATCGGCTGCTGGCTCGGAAGAGCAACGGCAGGATGCTCTGGTACCCTGCTAGAACGCTCCCAAGCGGGCCCCCTTCAGGAACTTGAGCTGATAGGAGCAGACAGCAACACAGAAGGCTTCTAAAATCCTCTCAAAATCCATCCAACAAGGGCGTACTCCCAAGTGCAATCCAATACCTAGGCAACTCGAACCCCATTTTTCAACCGTTCTGGCGGCTCCTGAAATTTCCCCTCTGCAGTTGGTGTTTCCCATGCAAGAGCTAAGCATCCTCATTCAAGCTCAATACCCACTGCTGTACCTGCTGACTCCAGAGGAGGAACGGGCAGAAGCGGCTCTGGCAGCAATTGCCCGCACCCTTAAGCCTCAGCGTCGCCTATTCATTTGGACAGTTACCCACGGCATCGTCGAATACGGCAACCCCCGCAGCCTCACCCAGCACAACACCCAATCCCCCCAGCCCGCCATCCAGTGGGTAATGGAGCAAAAGGATCCCGCCATCTGCGTCTTCAAAGACCTACATGACTTCTTGGACAACACCGAGGTGAAGCGCTGGCTGCGGGATGCTATTGCCAGCCTGAAGGGATCCCACAAAACCATCCTGCTCATGTCGCCGGTGCAGGTGATCCCGGTCGAGCTGGAGAAAGACATTTGCGTAGTGGACTTCCCCCTGCCGGACATGGCCACATTGGAGCGCGCCCTCAACCGCCAGCTGGAGCAGATCCCGCGCTCCCTGCCTTTGGCTCCTGATACCCGCGAAAAGTTGCTCAAGGCGGCCCTGGGCCTAACGCAGGACGAGGCAGAAAAAGTCTACCGCAAGGCTGTGGTGATGCATGGTCGCCTCACCGAGGCAGAAGTAGACATCATCCTCTCTGAGAAGAAGCAACTGATCCGGCGCAACGGCATTCTCGAGTTTATCGAAGAGGATGAGACCATCGACGCCGTGGGCGGTCTGGAAGAACTGAAGCGCTGGCTGCTGCAACGTTCTGAGGCCTTCACTGAGCGGGCCCGCGCCTATGGACTGCCCCAACCCAAGGGTATGCTGATCCTGGGCGTGCCTGGCTGCGGTAAGTCGCTGATCGCCAAAACCACGGCTCGTCTCTGGGGCTTGCCTCTGCTGCGTCTGGACATGGGCCGCGTTTATGATGGCTCCATGGTGGGCAAATCGGAAGCAAATCTGCGTAGTGCCCTGCGGACTGCTGAATCTCTCGCCCCTGCCATCCTTTTCATCGACGAGCTGGACAAAGCCTTTGCCGGGTCAGCAGGCTCCAGCGATTCCGACGGGGGCACCTCTAGCCGCATCTTTGGCTCCTTCCTGACCTGGATGCAGGAGAAACGCTCGCCGGTCTTTGTCATGGCCACCGCCAACCGTGTGGACCGTCTGCCGGGCGAATTCTTGCGCAAGGGCCGTTTTGACGAAATCTTCTTCGTGGACTTGCCCAACATCAACGAGCGCATCGAGATCTTTCGGATCCACCTGCAGAAGCGGCGGCGCGATATCAGCCGCTTTGACCTGCGCCAGCTAGCTGCCGCCTGTGAAGGCTTCTCCGGCGCAGAGATCGAACAAGTTTTGATTGCTGCCATGTACGAAGCGTTTGCCCAGAACCGCGAATTTACCCAACTGGACATTTTGGCAGCAACGAAAGCAACTCAACCGCTATCTCGCACCATGACGGAGCAAGTGGTAGCGTTGAGGGAATGGGCCCAGCAGCGGGCTCGGCCTGCAGCGGCCTCTGTAGCCGAGTACCAGCGGCTGGAGTTCTAGGAGGAGGTGAGGATCCAAAGCTACCTTGACAAAGCAGGGACGGCAGGGCCCAAACCTTCCCCAAAGAACAGTGCCCATTGTTTGTGTCGATGTTCCAACCCCTATACAAAGGAGAGAAACACCATGTCTCATTTTAGCACCCTGCGTACCAAAATCACTGACGGTCAAGTCCTGATCAACTCTCTGCGCGATCTCGGCTACACCGTTAAGCTGAACGCCGACGTGCGTGGCTACAACGGCCAGCGTGTTCGCGCTGACATCGTGGCTCAGTTGGAAGGCGACTACGACCTGGGCTGGTCGAAGAATCCCGACGGTTCCTACGACCTGATCGCCGATCTGTGGGGCGTGGCCAAGAAGCACAACCAAACCGAGTTGATCAACTCCATCAACCAAAAGTACGCCGTCAACAAGACCTTGGCCGAGGTGAAGCGTCCTGGCCTGAACAACGCCAACGTTAAAGTGGTGGTGCACTAAGCCGGATCCTGTCTCGCCATCGCTGCAGCGATCTACACCGACTAAAGTTAGGAGGGGCTGAATCCAGCCCCTACTTTTTGGCTTGGTTTTTGGATTGGAGGGGCTGCGACCCGAAGGAGGAACCTACGCTTCTGTGAGAGCGGCAATGCCGGGCAGCACCTTCCCTTCCAATAGCTCTAGGCTGGCTCCGCCACCGGTGGAGATATGGGTCATTTTGTCGGCCAGGCCCACTTTTTCCACGGCAGCCACCGAGTCTCCCCCGCCGATGATGGTGGTGGCTCCCGCTTGAGTGAGATCGGCCAGGGTGCGGGCAATGGCCTCTGTGCCCAGGGCAAAGCGGTCAAACTCAAAGACGCCCATCGGCCCGTTCCAGACCACGGTTTGGCACCCCTGCAGGGCAGCCTGGAAGGCTTTGATCGATTCCGGGCCGATGTCCAAGCCCATCCAATCCTCGGGGATGGCGTGGATGGAAACGGTCTGGGCCTGGGCATCTTTGTCAAACCTATCGGCTACCACCACATCCACCGGCAGCAGCAGCTCCACCCCCCGCTCTTTGGCTTTTTCCATCAGGGAGCGGGCCAGATCCAGCTTGTCGGTTTCCACCAAAGACTTGCCGGTTTGGATCCCTTGGGCTTGGTAAAAGGTAAAGATCATGCCGCCGCCCAGCAGGAGCTTGTCCACTTTTTCCAGGAGCCGCTCAATGACGCCGATCTTAGTGGAGACTTTGGAGCCGCCGATGATGGCCGCCAAGGGGCGCCGCGGATTCTCGATGGCGCCCGAAAGAAACTGCAGCTCCTTTTCCACCAGGTAGCCGGCCACAGCAGGCTGGAGGTAGGCGGTGACGCCGGCAGTGGAGGCGTGGGCGCGGTGGGCGCTGCCAAAGGCGTCGTTGACAAACAGGTCGGCCAGTGAGGCCAGCTTGCGGGCAAATTCCGGGTCGTTGTCCTCCTCTTCTGGGTAGAAGCGGACGTTTTCCAGCAGGGCCACCTGGCCGTTTTCCAGGCGGTTCACTACCGCCTCGGCCTCAGGGCCGATGCAGTCGGGGGCAAAGGCAACCGGCTGGCCCAGCAATTGAGAAAGACGGGTGGCTACGGGGGCCAGGCTATTGCCCTCGCGGGCGACCTTAACCGCGCCTGTCTCTTTGTCCTTCTTGACGGGGCGGCCCAGGTGGCTGGTGAGGATCACTTTGGCGCCTGCCTGGGTGAGGGCCTGGATGGTGGGCAGGGAGGCGCGAATGCGGGTGTCGTCGGTGATGTTGCCCTGGGGATCCAACGGGACGTTGAAGTCGGCGCGCACCAGCACGCGCTTGCCGTTTAAATCAAAGCCAGATGACAGCAGGGATCCCAGTGTTTGTTTGGCCATCGTTGTTTTCCCCCGGACTGCAGAAAATCTTTATTTTTTCTTCCGTATGTATCCTACCAGCGATTGGGATCCCGGCAGCGAGACCGATGGGCTCAGGGATCCCCTTGTTCCGCTGCTTTTGCTGGGTCGGCCTTCCGTCTGCCCCTTGGCCCCGGCAATTGTAACGGTTTGCAAATAGAATAAAAATGTTGCTTTGTCGTTACCCTCATGCGTGTTGCCATTGCCGGAGGCGGGCTGGCCGGGCTGGCCTGTGCCAAGTATCTCTGCGATGCCGGGCATCAACCGCTCCTCTTTGAGCGGCGGGATGTTTTGGGTGGCCTGGTGGCTGCCTGGAAAGATGCCGACGGCGACTGGATCGAGACGGGGCTGCACAACTTTTTTGGCGCCTACCCCAACACGTTGCAGCTGTTCCGGGAGCTGGGCATCTCCGATCGCCTGCAGTGGAAGGAACACAGCTTGATTTTCAACCAGCCGGACAAGCCGGGCACCTATTCCCGCTTTGACCTGCCGGATATTCCCGCTCCTTTCAACGCCATTGTCGGCATCTTGCGCAACAACGACATGCTCACCTGGGGGGAAAAGGTGAAGTTTGCCCTGGGGCTGGTGCCGGCCATGATTCGCGGCCAGCGCTATGTGGAGCAGATGGATCGCTATAGCCTCTTGGAATGGCTGCGGCGGCAGGGTATTGACGAGCGGGTCAACACCGATATTTTCATTGCCGTCTCCAAGGCCCTGGCCTTCATCAACCCGGAGGAGATCTCGGCCATGGTGCCCCTGACGGCCTTGAACCGCTTTTTGCAGCAAAAAGATGGCTCTAGGATTGCCTACCTAGACGGCGCTCCCCCAGAGCGGCTCTGCCAGCCGATGGTGGACTACATTGTCGCCCGTGGGGGGGAAGTGCATTTGAAGGCGGCGTTGCAGGACATTCGTCTCAACCTCGATAACAGCGTGGCCGGGTTTTGCTTAGCCACCCCCTCTGGGCCGGTGGAGGTGACTGCCGATGCCTATGTCTCGGCCCTTTCGGTGGACGCGCTCAAGGAGCTGCTGCCGGCGCAGTGGTGGGGGATCCCCTTTTTCCAAAAGCTGCGTGAACTGGAGGGGGTGCCAGTAATTAGCCTGCAGATCTGGTTTGACCGCAAGATTACTCACATCGATCACTCCTTGTTTTCCCGCTCGCCGCTATTGAGCGTGTATGCCGACATGAGCAACACCTGCCGGGCCTATGCCGATCCGGAGCGGTCCATGTTGGAGCTGGTGCTGGCTCCGGCTGCCGAGTGGATTGATCGCGGCGATGAGGAGATCTTTGCCGCCACGCTGGAGGAACTGAAAAAACTCTTTCCCCAGCACCTTACCGGCCCCAACCCCGCCCGCGTGCGCAAGTGGGTGGTGGTGAAAACGCCGCGCTCGGTCTACAAGGCTACCCCTGGCAGACAGCAGTATCGCCCCACTCAAGTTACCCCTATTCCCAACTTCTTCTTGGCGGGCAGCTACACCCTACAGCCCTTCCTGGGCAGCATGGAGGGGGCCATCCTCTCCGGCAAGTGGGCGGCGGAGGCCATCAACAAGGGGATCCCATTTCAACGCGCTTCTGTCTCGGCCTCAACTCTGGCAGCTGCGGGGGTCTAGCTCTCCGCCGTCCGCCTCCTATGCCTTTCGAATCTTTCTTTTCCCCACAACCTCTTCTAGGCTATCCGCGGCGTCCGCTTTCCCGTAGTGTTGATATGTGCCCTCGCCGTTTCCCTTCCTTCTCTATCCTGGCCCTGCGCCCCTGGAGATCAGCCAGATGAGTCCGCTTGAGCAATCTTTTGCCCTCTGTCGCCAGATCACGGCCAAGCACGCCAAGACATTTTACTTGGGATCCCTGCTCTTGCCCCAGTCCAAACGGCGGGCCATCTGGGCCATCTACGCTTGGCTGCGGCAAACCGATGAGTTGCTGGATGGACTGGAAGCCAGCCAGGCAGAGGTGGAGGTCACCCGCAGCAAGCTGGAGCAGTGGGGATCCCATCTGGAGTCGCTCTTCCAGGGAGGCGAGCCGCAAGTCCCCACGGACCTCGCTTTGATCCACACCATCCGCACCTACCGCCTTTCCATCGAGCCGTTTCGCGAGATGCTGCGGGGGCAGAGCATGGACTTGGATACGCGGCGCTACGCCACCTGGGAGGATCTGCGGGTCTACTGCTACCGCGTGGCTGGGGTGGTGGGGCTGATGTGCTCGGAGATCATGGGGTTTGTGCCGGGCCGGGATGGCCGCGAGGAGGCGGTGGCGCTGGGGATCGCCATGCAACTAACCAACATCTTGCGGGATGTGGGAGAGGACGCCCGCCGCGGGCGGATCTACATCCCCCTGGAAGATCTGCGCCGCTTCAACTACTCCGAGCGGGACCTGTTTAACTATGTTATTGACGAGCGCTGGATGGCTTTGATGGACTATGAGATCCGGCGGGCTAGAGAGCTCTATGCCCAAGCGGAACGGGGGATCCCTACCCTGCAGCCGGACTCCCGCTGGCCGGTAGCCGCTTCCTTGATGCTCTACCGGCAGATTCTCAACGCCATCGAGCGCAACCACTACCAGGTTTTTCGCACCCGCGCTTACGTGTCCACTCTCAGCAAGGCATTGGCGCTGCCGGTGGCCTGGTGGCGGTCGCGGCGCTCCAACTACTACGGTTACTAGTAGGGAGCAGCAAGCAGTTCCCCACGGCCGCGGCAGCAGAAAACAAGAAGACCTCTTATACAGCGAAGAAAACCTATGGTAAGCCGTGCCCTGACCCTACCCTATCAGCGAATCTGGGAAGACAGTTTAACCATCTTCTGGCGCGACTGGCTGGATCTGCGGGGGCGAGTTTGGCAGGTGGTGGCCTCGGGGCTGGTGGCTCCCCTCATCTACATTGTTGCCTTTGGGGTGGGCTTGGGGGGATCCCTGCGGGCCGAAGCTTTGGCCGAGGTGGCCGGATCCACGGCGGCAGGTTCTTATTTGCGCTTTATCTTGCCGGGGATGGTGGCTCTTTCAGCCATGACCATCAGCTTTGCCGGCACCACCTTCTCCATTTGTGGATCGCGGCTATTTACCAAGAGCTTTGAAGAGCTGCTGCTGTTGCCGGTGCACCCCTTGTCTTTGCATCTGGGCAAGGTGCTGGCGGGCATTGCCCGCGGCCTGCTGACGGCCTTGGGGGTGTTGGCGGTGGGGGTGCTGGGTACGGGGGCCTGGGGCCTGCTTCACCCCTTGTCGCTGTTGGTTCTACTTTTGGATTGCGCCGTCTTTGCCGGCATTGGGGTAATTGCTGGCTTGAAGGTGCCCAGCCTGGAGAGTGTGGGCGTGCTCACCAACTTTTTGATTACGCCCATGTCTTTCCTAGGGGCCACCTTTTTCGATCCCGCCCAGTTGCCGACCTACCTGCAGGTGCTGGTCTATTGCCTGCCCCTTTCCTACGCCAGCATTGGCATGCGGGCAGCCGCCTACCAGCCGCTTGCGGAGTTTCCCTGGTACACGGTGGGAGTTTTGGGCGGCTTGGCGGTAATCCTGGCTTTTGTGGGAGCTTATCTGTTTTCCCACCAGCAGGACTAGCTGCCCTTGCCAAATACTTCTGGGTAGCGAGCCAGCTGCTCTTGCAAATCTTGGTTGTAGCGCAGAACAAGCACGCGGTAGCCCCGTCCCTGCAGCTGCGAGCGCAGTTGGCGATCCCGTTCCGCTTGGGCAGGCTGGTCGTGGACTGGGCCATCGCAGAAGATGCAGATGTTGGGGCTGTAGAAGAAGTCAACGACGCAGTCGGGATCGGCAATGGCTTTCTGGGCATCCTCAGGCAGCCGATACCCTCCTGCTGCCAGCGTTTCGAGAAAGCGGCGCTCCAGTTCAGAGCGAGGGTCCAGGAGCTGGCGCAGCCACTCCAGGTGCTCTTGGCGGGAGCGACCCAGGGAGCGCAGCTCGGTGCGGCTGTTGGCCAGCAGGCCCAAAAGATCCCGGATCTGATAGCGGTCAAGCTGCAGCGCTTCCCGTTGGTTGGCATAGCTGAGCAGGCATTCGTAGCAGGCTGCTCGGCATTCGGGCCGCAGGTCTTGGATCCCGGCCTCTGAAAGCTGGAAGTGACAGATCTCCAGCGCCACTTGGGCCACTTCCGCTAGAGCCTGGGGCTCTTCCACCAGGCGCCGCAGGACGCCAGCGCCCCCTTCTGCTGTTTCGTAGAAGAGCATGGCCTGATGGGATCCCTGGCCGATGCACTCGGCGGCCAGCTCTGTCTCTTCTAGCTCAAAGGTCTCTTCGATCCCTCGCTTGAGGGCATAGCGCAGGGTGGTCTCCAGGGCCTGCGGATTCTCCACCCCTGGCTGAACCAGGCGCACCAGCAACAGGTTTTGGGTACTGCGCACCGCCAGGCGAATGGACTGCAGGGGGACTGGGTTGGACGAGCCTGCCCTGTTCCGCTCAAGCTGATCTCGCGAGGGAACTTCCCCATTTTCAAAGTTGACCAAAAAGCCGCGCCCTCCACTTCCCCGCCAGCCGTGGTTGATGCGTAGCAGGGTGGCCGCCGGGGCATAGCGCAACTGCAGCAGGGGAGTTTGTCCGCTCAGCACATCAGCTTCTTGGACGCGGTAGCCAGAGCTTTCGGGAGCAAACTGGAAGAAGGTCTGCAGCTCGTAGCCTTGCCGCCGCCGCTCCTCTTCGTCAGCTGTGATGCGATCCCGCCGCCGCATGCGCACATTGGGCATTTCCAGAAGCTGGGTAAAGAGGCTGTTTTGCCCATCGAACTGGGTGCCGCAGACGGGGCAGCAATCCAGGTGGGGATCGGCAAAGGCCCCACAGCTAAAACAGAGCTTGTGGCTACTTTTGCGCTCCTCCAGGCCGCCGGGCGGAGCCTGAAACGCCACTGCTTCCCACTGGCAGCCCTCATGGTAGAGGAAGTTGTGGGGAGCAAACTCGCGGATAGCCAAAAAGCGAGGCCGGGCGATGAACTCGCCCTCGCTGCCGCGGGGCACCCAGGCCCGCACGGGCAAGGCGGGGAAGTTGTAGCCGGGCAGGAACCCTTCGCTGGCTAGGTAGCGGTAGGGGTAGAAGTCGCTTTCCTCCCGCTGGGTATCGATTTGCAACAGTAGGTTCCGCTGGCGCAGAGCCTCCTGCTGGCGGCGCCTGGCTTCCTGCTGGTCTTCCCGACGGCGAGCCGTCTGCAGTTGCTGGTTAGCGGCTTCCAACTGTTGCGTGGCGGCCCGATAGAGCTCCCGCCAGCGGTCAAAAGCGCGGTCAAAGGCGCGGGGGGCTTCTTCAATAACCTGCTGGATCCAGCGCCGGCTAAACCAGCCGCTGCGCTCTAGCACTTCCCGGTCAGCAGCCAAGAGCGCTTCCACCCGCTCTGCCACCTCTTGGCGGGCTGCCTCCCCTAGCTGGATGGAGGCAACCACCTCTTCCCGCAGGGGCAACTCTGGCCGATCCAAGTTGATGACCGTTTCGATGGAGTTGCCCAAGGGCAGGCGCACCTGGGCCAGCCAGACGGCGTGGATGTGGGCCCGCAGCAGCGACTCATTGGCCAGGTCCAGGCGGGGAGGTCGCACTCGTCCAGCCACCATTTCGGCCCGGCGGCGAAAGTAGTACTGGTCGTGGCTGTTGAAGGCGCCGCAGTAGCTGAGGATGAGTCCCGGCTGCCCCTGGCGGCCTGCCCGACCGCTGCGCTGGGCGTAGTTGGCGGGTGTGGGGGGCACGTTGCGCAGATGCACCAGATCCAAATCGGCAATATCGACCCCCAGCTCCAGGGTGGGCGAGCAGATTAGGTAGGGAAGGCGGCGATCCCTCTCCTCGCCGCGAAAGCGCTTTTCTCGCCGCTCCCGCTCCCCTAGGCGAACCACCTGAGCCGTGTGCTCTCTGGCCTCCAGGGATCCTAGCCCTGCTGCCCCGGCTCGGTAGAGCTCCTGAAAGAAGGGGTTGATGGGACGGCGGACAGAGGTGTAGCCCTCCTGCTGGGCGCTGCGGGAATACAGAGGATCCGGCGGCGGCGGCAAGCCATCCCCCAGACACCAACGCAGACAGCCGGCGTCTAGCTGGTAGGCTACCTGGTCATTTTCCACGTGGCACCGCAGCAGGCCCTGGCTGACCAGGAGAGACAGCAGGGACTCCAAGAACCTGTCGTAGGCTTCCTGGGTTAGATCAAGGCGCCTGCAGAGGAAGCGACCAATGGTGCTGCGGCGGCCCAGGCTAAGCATTTGCCCGTTTTCCCGGGAAGGGTTCTGGCCAAAGCAGCGAGCCGTCCGCAACTCCTCATGCTCTTCCAGGCCCCAAAACTCATTGAGATATTGCTGGGCGCGCCGGCGCAGCCTTCTCTGGGGCTCTGCCTTGAGCACGGGCACATCGATGGCCAATTGGCGCCGAAACCGATCCAACAAAGCCCGCAGCAGTTGCTCTTGCTCCTCAGGGCTGGCTTGGGCAAACCAGGGGTGAAGGGAAGCCAGGGCTGAATTTTGGCAGAGCTCCCCGAGGCCGCGGTACTCGATTTTCAGCAGGCCCACCTGTTCCAAGTTGGGGTGGGTAACCCGCCAGCCGCGCCGCAGATCTTCATAGAGCCGGTATTCGGTTAGCTCGCTAAAGGTCTGCCACACTTCCTCGGCACTGGGCGAGGCAGGGTCCAAAGCCGGGTTTTGGGCGATGTCAGCAAGCTCCAGGCCAGAAGCCCGCACCACTTCCTGGGCCACCTCGTCAAAGCCCAGCTCTTTTTTCTTGAGGAGGGCAGCATAGAGCGAGGCCCGCAGAAGGGCCACATGCACAAAATCGTTGAAGTGGCCGGCCTGCAGGGAGGCGTCCTGGCGGTTGTCGGTAAAAGTCAGCAGCTTGCTGCAAGCGGCCTGGGTTTGCTCGGCATGGCGCAGCAGGGAGGTGGCAAGGATGGTGGTGGCGCTGGAGCGGCCTTCGCTGGAGAGGGAAGCCAGCTTGGCGAACTCCCGCTCCCGGCCACGGTAGTACTCGCCGCAAGCTAGGCAAAGAGAAAAGGGCTGGGGCTGCCACCACATCTTCTGCGCCTCCGCCTGGGGGTACTCGGAAAAGGAGCCATCCGGGCGCACCCAAACTGCTTGGGGGACGCGCTTTTTCCAGTCGGGTTTGAGCCGGTTTTCAGGGGTGTACCAGTCTTCGGGGATCTGCTCCAGCGACCACTCGTTGTCAAGAGGATCCAAGCTCAGGTAACCGGCTTGCTGGTCTTCGTCCTGCTCCACCTCTTCTCCCACGGGATAGGGGAGAAACTGATCCTTGGACCTGAGGACGTGGTAGTAGTCCTGGCCACAGTGGCGGCAGAACTTGACGGGGAAAAAGAGCTTGCCCTCCCCTGCTTGCACTTGTCCTTCCAGGGAAAACTGCCGCTTGTCCCGACTTTCCAGGGTGGCATAGAGGGTGCGGCCCTGGGAGATAAACTGGTGCAACTTCAAGGCCGGGCCGCGGCTAGAGCCCTCCCGCAGGCTGCTGGCGTGGGCCAGAAACTGGCGTAGGGACTCGGTGCAGCTCTCAGGGGTAGTGCTGGTCAGCTCTGCCAGTTGGGCGGCTACCTTGGAAAGCTCCCTGGGCACGCGGCGCCTGAAGCTGCCATCGGGACTTTGCTCCAGGCCCGGCTCATACTCTAGCCAGCGCATCAGGGGGTGGCGGCGCAGGGTGGCCAGGTCTGTTGGCCAGGGCGGATCGAGGGCGTTCTTTAGCTCTGCTGGGGTGGGGGGGCCGCCTTCGCTGAAGGGAGCCAGGGTTTCTTCAATAACATCCTCCAGCTCAAAGCAATGGCCGAAAAAACGGCTGGCAAAGGCGGCTACAGTCTGGCGGCGCTCCTGGGCGTCGGCTTCTGGTCGGGAGATCATGGTGGCGCTGGTGCCAATATGCACCAAGTTCTTGGCCCCACAGCGTCCTTTTAGGCGGCGAACCAGCATCGCCACATCGGCCCCCTGCCGGCCTCGGTAGGTGTGCAGCTCGTCAAAGACCAGAAAGCGCAGCCCTCCCATCTCGGGATTCAAAAACCGCTGATCTTCAGGACGAACCAGGAGGAGTTCTGCCATCACATAGTTGGTGAGCAGAATTTGAGGTGGATCCCGCCGTAGCTGGTCTCGTTCGTTTTCCGAAGTTTCCCCGGTGTACTTGGCAAAGCGCAGCGGAAAAGGGCGATGGTAGGCGCGCTCGTAGCGCTCGCGCAGAGTTTGTAAAGACTGGTATT